>NZ_JARESU010000470.1:0-1066 GCF_046027075.1 Paraburkholderia sp. RL18-085-BIA-A
AGTTGTAGGCGATGCGTTGATGTCCGCAGCTGTCGCACTGCTCGACGTGCCCGCCCAGGGCCGCCGTGCGGCACTGTTCGATGGCGCGCATGACGCGACGCTGCTCGCGGTCGAGCGAGTCGGCGTGCAGATGCCGGTATGCCGGGCCGTGGCGGCGCAGGACGTCCGCCAGCTCCAGCAGAGCGTTCATGGCGGTTCAGGGGTGGTCAACCTGTGGGTCGGGTGAAGCCTGCGGTGACATTGACGGCAACCGGTCGAACGGGCTGGTCGTCGCGCAGATCGTGCTGGTCGCGACCTTCAGGTAGCGCGCCGTCGTGGCCAGGCTGCGATGGCCCATCAGCAACTGGATCAGGCGCACGTCCGCGCCGGATTCGAGTAGGTGCGTCGCAAACGCATGGCGCAAGGAGTGCGGCGTGATTGGTTTGGTGATACCGGCACGGCGACGTTCGTCATAGCACGCCTGTCGCACCACGTCGGCACCCACGGGTTGATCCGGAAAGCGGCCGGGAAACAGCCAGTACCGGGGCCGGCCGATACACCAGTAGCTGCGCAGGATGTCCAGTAGCCGTGGCGAGAGCATCACGTAGCGGTCGGCGCGACCCTTGCCCTGCTCGACACGCAACATCATGCGGTGGCTGTCGATATCGCCGATCTTCAGCCGGGTGGCTTCCGAAATGCGCAGGCCAGCGGCGTAGGCCGCGATCAGTACGGTCCGATGCTTGACGCTACGGATCGCTTCAAGGAACCGGGTGATCTCGTCCTGACTGAGGATCACCGGGAGTTTGCGCGGCGTCCGCGCTATCGGGAGTTCTTCGACCGCCCACTCGCGTTTGAGCGTGATGTGATACAGGAAGCGCAGCGCCGCGGTGGCCACCACCAGCGTGCTGGATGAGCGCCGCTGGACTTCAATCAGGTGCACCTGCCAGGCGCGCACCTCCTCCGGGCCTGGCAGTTCAGGGGAACGCCCGAAATATCTGGCAAAGTTGTTCACCTGCTGGAGATACGCGCGTTGCGTATTGGCCGCGAGGTTGCGCACGCGCATATCCTCGATCATGCGTCGACGTAG
>NZ_JARESU010000471.1:0-1065 GCF_046027075.1 Paraburkholderia sp. RL18-085-BIA-A
AGACATCGTACGGCGCGTCGTGCAGCGGATTGGCGGGCAGCGCGCGCAGGCCGCCGAGCACCGCCGCGATGCCGATCGGCACGTTGATCGCGAAAAGCCACGGCCATGATGCGACTGACAGCACTGCGGACGCGACCGTTGGCCCGATCGCAAACGACAGTGCGACCACCATCGCATTGACCGACACGCCCCGGCCAAGCATCGACGACGGATAGATTGTCCGAACGAGCGCCGCGGTGACGCTCATAATGCCCGATGCGCCGAGCCCCTGGATCACGCGCATCACTGTGAGTGTCGGCAGCGAGCTGGCGAGTGCGCAGCCGAGCGACGCGACGGTGAACAGCGCGAGGCCGGCGATGTAGATGCGCCGGTAGCCGACGCGATCGCCAAGCGACGCGAGCGGCAGCAGCGTGATCGTGATGGCGATCTGATATGCGTTGACGATCCAGATCGACGCGGCGTCGGATGCATGCAGGTCGCGCGCGATGGTCGGCAACGCGACGTTGGCGATCGCACCGTCGAGCACGGCGAGTATCGTGCCCAGTGAGACGAAGACGATCCCCCAGAAGCGCTGCGGAAGCGGCAGGCCCGTATCGGCATTCATGAGGGGGACCGTGCCAATCTCGGGCTGTAACGTGGCCATGGGGCTTCCTTGTGGTGATGGTGCGGCAGGTTGAATCGCGCGCTTACGTTTTCCCCGTCGGCCTCATCGACACGACTGGATCGATTCCACACAACGCTCAGTTCGTAGCCCTGGCCATCAGATGATCGCCAAACTGGTCCCGCAGACGGTTTTTCTGGACCTTGCCCGTAGCCCCCAATGGGATCGCGTCGACGAAGATCACGTCATCAGGCGTCCACCATTTCGCGATCTTGCCTTCATAAAAAGCGAGTAGTTCTTCCCGCGTCAAATCCGCTTGCCGTTTCCTGACGACGATCAGCAATGGACGCTCGTCCCACTTCGCGTGTTTCGCGGCAATGCACGCTGCCTGAGAAACCGACGGGTGCGCCATCGCGATATTCTCCAGGTCGATTGAGCCGATCCATTCGCCACCCGACTTGATT
>NZ_JARESU010000472.1:0-1065 GCF_046027075.1 Paraburkholderia sp. RL18-085-BIA-A
CGCTGAGCGTTCCTGCCCCTCAGCCAGCAAAATGTAACGTTTGCGCATGTCAGAAACGTGAATCAAGGCGTCGCGGAAAAAAATGCGGATCGACTGGTTTTTATGCAAATTGTTATTCGGAATCCTGGAATTTGGGCATTCATAAAAAGTCCCTCGATGCATACATTTTTTTCTTTTTTTTTTCCGAAACTGATGTCACGCTTATTCTCTTTAATCAAAAAATGACCGGAGATTGAAAGCGCTTCGAAAGTCTGCGCCACGTGTAAATAGAGTGATTTTCTTTTTCATAGATGGTTGAACGCGCTAGCTTCGATGGCGATGTAAAGGGCTTTTCTCTGCGCCCAGAAACGGTTCTACTGAGATGGACCCGACGCGGTATTGTTCACGTCGTTGGCAGGTTGAGAGAGATGCGGCGACAATCCCAAGCATGAAACGAACTACTTTGCCGCCGCGCGCGCCGGCCACCGACACCATTTCCTATGCCGGCTACCGGTTTCCGCTCCGATGTGATCAGCTACGCGGTGGGGCTGTATTAGCGTTTCCCGCTGAGTTTGCGCATGGTCGAAGAACTGCTGGCCGCTCGCGGCATTGAACTCACATAGGAGACAGTGCGGCGCTGGGCGGTAAAGTTCGGCCTGTGCATTGCCCGGCGTGTTCGGTCCACCTCCCTGGCGCGAGACGGCAAGTGGCACCTTGATGAAATGGTCGTTACGATCAACGGCAGGAAACACTGGCTGTGGCGTGCGGTGGACCAGCATGGCGCGGTGCTCGACGTGCTGGTGCAAAGCCGGCGCGACCGGCACGCAAGCGCGCGAGAAGGTGATGCGCCGCTTCAAATCAGCGCGTCACCTGCAATGCTTCGCTTCGGTCCACGACCAGGTCGCCAATCTTTTCATGCATTGCCGCTGCCACAGCGGCGCAAGGCAAAAGCGGGCGCTACTCACCCAGGCCTTCGAGGCCTGGGAAAGCGTGACGTGCGCTCCAATGCTGGAGCGCTTTGCAAATTACGTAAATTAGTTATCCTGAAGTAATGTGTGTTATCCCATTCGTCGACCGATAATTTGA
>NZ_JARESU010000473.1:0-1060 GCF_046027075.1 Paraburkholderia sp. RL18-085-BIA-A
AAAGTCCGACTGTCCGCCGTGCAGCAGTTCTATTCGCTCGTTTCATAAGCAATACATAGCAATCGAGTTTGCTCGTCCATCCCACCTTACTGCGACAAAACCGGAAATCGTGCTGATGCTGCATGATTTCAGTTTCCTTTCGCCCGACGAGATCCTCGCCAGCCTCGTCGGCACCAGCGCGGCCTCGGCGCACGAAATGGCACAACGCATGGAGCGGGCGGCGGCCCCGACCACGAGGAAGATAGACAGTACTGACATGAGTGCGATGTCGACGGGAGACAAGTCTATGGGCGGCATGTCGATGAGCCACGGTGCAGCGGATCTCAACGACGTGTCCTATGATGCCTTTCTTGCCAATGACCGCACCCTTTCCGATCCAGAAATCGTCCGCGTTGACAAATCGGGGCGTGTCAGGCTGCGCATCATCAATGGCGCATCATCCAGTCAGTTCTGGATTGACCTTGGTTCCCTCACCGGCCGTGTTATCGCGGTTGACGGTCACAACGTGCGGCCGGTAGCGGGCAAGCGCTTCCCAATCGCCATGGCGCAGCGGCTCGATATACTGCTCGACCTGCCCGCTTCCGGCATTTTTCCGATTCTTGCCCGCCTCGAAGGCAGCGCGAAACAGACCGGCATCGTGCTGGCGACTCCCGGCGCCAACATCGCGCGGATCGCAGACGAAGGGGACGGGATGGCGCCTCCGGTGAATAATTCGCTCGAAGCCCGGTTATCGGCATTGGAGTCGTTGACACCCGCGAGCCTGACCTTGTTCATCGGATCGTGCTTTCCGGCGCCATGAAGCCATATTCGTGGGCTCTCGACGACGCCTACTGGCCGGACGTCGCACCACTGATGCTGACCAAGGGACAGCGGGTCGAAATCGATCTGGTAAATCACTCGATGATGCCGCATCCGATGCATCTACATGGCCACAGCTTCCAGGTGATAGCGATCGACGGGCGGCGCCCCGTTCATGGAGCCGTTCGGGACACGGTTCTGGTTGCCTCGATGGGAAGCGTGCGCATCGCATTCGATGCCAACGACCCCGGACGATGGGCAT
>NZ_JARESU010000474.1:0-1048 GCF_046027075.1 Paraburkholderia sp. RL18-085-BIA-A
AGGAAATCAAACCCATCCTTGATGTGCGTTATCCTGGTCTTTTCTGGTGATAGGACCAGCCCGCGTTCCGTCAGGAATTCAGCTACTGCCGGCCTGACTTCATGTTCCAGCCACTCTTTCGAGTGGCCGGTAATAATGAAATCGTCCGCGTAACGCACCATGTTCATTTTCAGTCCTCTCTGCCTGGCTCGCGGGAATTTCTCCGCTAGCATCGCTTCGAGGCCATCGAGCGTCATGTTGGCTGCCACCGGGGAAATAATTCCCCCTTGCGGGGTGCCGGTGTCAGTGGGGAAGAGTTCGTTTTGATACACGTATCCCGCTTTGAGCCACTTCTTTAGAATCACCTTGTCCGTGGGGATATTGGCGATCATCCAGTCGTGGGAAATTTTGTCGAAACAGCCGTGGATGTCGGCCTCCAGCACCCATTCCGCACTCGCCTTTTTTGCCAGAGAAATGAAGCATTGTCCTCCAGCGTCAGCAGTAGAGCGTTCCGGTCTGAACCCATAAGAATTCAGATCGGCGGTGGTTTCCGCCACGGGTTCCAACGCCAGCAGATGTAACGCCTGTATGGCGCGGCATTTCATCACGGGTATGCCGAGCGGCCTCGTCTTGCCGTTTTTCTTCAGAATAAAAACTCTCCGAAGTGGAAGGGGCGAATAATCCCGCCTCTTCAACGACGCAATCGCGTTGGCCTTTGCCGCCGGTGTTTTCCACGTTACCTTGTCCACACCGGGGGTGTTCCTGCCTTTGTTTTCAGTCACCCGCTTCACGGCTAATGCACGGCCGCTGAACGAATGGGTCAGCAGCCATTGCAGTGCTTTCACCCTGTTATGGCGGCCGGCCTGTACCGCCTTCACCATACGCGATTGCAGCCTCCTTACCTGACGTTGAACATCGGCCCAATTGATGCCGTTCCACGCCACGCCCGAAGGTGCACGCGCCCGTGTTGCTGCGCTCATTTGCTTTCCTTCCGTTTAGATGGTTCTGCAAACTCTCTGGTGAGGAGAGACCACGAGGAAGTCTGCCCGCTTTCGCGTCGGGTGATGTT
>NZ_JARESU010000475.1:0-1043 GCF_046027075.1 Paraburkholderia sp. RL18-085-BIA-A
GCTTGTGCGCCAGCGCCTTGATCGCAACGATGCCGTTGCGCGTGCGTTTCTTGCGCTCGTAAAAGCGCCTGGCTTCCGGGCACGTACGGATAGCGAAGTTGGCCGCCTCGACAAATGCCCACGCCAGATACTTGTTGCCGTTCTTTGTATTGCCTTCGCCTTTCTTCCGGCTGTTGCTTTCGCGCCGGCTGTCCACGCAGCGGCAGTACGAACTGAAATTACCAACCTTGGTGAAACGTGAGATGGTCCCGGTCTCCAGCATGATCGTGGTTGCGAGAACCGGACCAATGCCCGGCACCGAGTTCAGCAACGCATAATCCGGGTGCAGTTTCACCCGCTCCATGAGCCGCTTCTCGATGATGCCAATCTCCTCCTGCAAGGTTTGCATGACTGCAAGATTGGCTTGCATCGCGAGCGTCACATCAGGTGCAAAACCGAATCCGTTCACTTGCGTTATATCCAGGTGCTTGACCCGCTCAGCCTGCATCTGCCCACCAGTATGGCGCGAGAAGAGGTTCTCGATCGCGAGGATCTGGGCCGTACGACATTGCACCAGTTGTATGCGCTTGCGCGAGAGGTCCCGCACCGGACGTTCTTCTGCTGGATAAATGTAGCCTTCTGGCAAGAGTCCCAGACGCAGCAACTGCGCGAGATGGGCTGCATCGGTGAAGTCACCACTGTATTTGAGCCCCTCGTACTGCCTGATTGCCGCGGGGTTGGCCAGATGCACACGGTAGCCATCGTTGATCAACTGATCCACGAGCCAGTACCAGTTGTACGTTGCCTCGATGACCACCCCCACCAGATCCTCGCGGTGTGGCGCCAGCGCCGCCCGGATCTGGGCCGGATCGTTTGGTAACCGCCTTTGGTAGAGGACCCGGTCAGCGTCATCGCTGACCACCACCACACTGTTGTTCGAGTGCAGGTCAATTCCACTAAACTTGCCCATGCTGGCCTCCTATGCGTCACGTCGGTGTTCGCACCCTGACTCTACGCCGGCCGTTCGACTCGAACGGAGGGAGGCCGGCTATATGATTATCAAA
>NZ_JARESU010000476.1:0-1043 GCF_046027075.1 Paraburkholderia sp. RL18-085-BIA-A
CTGGCGCCCACGCTGTCCGATCGACGGCAATGCCTTTGTAATACCCCTCGCACCAGTCGTCGATGACCGAAATCACTCGCCCATCTGATTCGTGTTCAAGGATGAGCGGTTCGTAGCCGGCGGAGGCATCGTTCAACATGTCGTTGACGCTATTCCAGTGCCGGATGATCAGCCCGACGATGCCTTTTGACTCGTCAGCACTGGCAAACGTCGGCAGGTCCTGGCCATGCTCCGCATCCCAGATCCAACCCAGCATGGTGCCAGGCATCATCAGGTTTGGCCCCGACGCGAGCGCTGTCATAAACCCGTCCATCATCGAAACGTCCATTGCCGCATCGGGAGCGGAATCGCTGGTCAAGAAATCATCAAGCTGATCGATTTCTGTTTCGTTCAGCGGCAGTGTGGGTGCGATTTCGTCTTTCATGGGTTCTCCAGCAAGCGCCTGCGATCGCGGGTCCCGTTCGACGGCCCCGCGTGCGTGCCTGTGCGTCCTGCGCTTCTTCGCCGCCGCGGCGCCGTTCGAGTCAATATGCCACTTTAAACGTCGGCGAATCTCTTCGGGGCGGCTCTTGCGTCGGTCGTAGATCCGCGTGGTCGCGATGTTCGCGTGGCCGAGCCATTCCTGCACCTTCGCGATGTCGGCCTCATGCTCGAGCGCGTTGGTCGCGGCGGTCGCGCGCAGGCTGTGCACGCCGAAGCCGTCGATCGCGATCTTCGCCTGCGCCGCGTACGCGAGCACGCATTTATAGACGCCATCGGCCGTGATCGCCGCGCCCCGGGTTGCGCCCTGCCGGCGTTTCGCAGGCTGGAACAGCGGTGCGGCCGGTTCCCCGCCGTGGCCGGCTGCTTCCAGATACGCGTGGATCCGTTCGGCGCTGCCCGGGTGCCGCGCGTCACGCCAAGCTGTTCGGCGGCGGCGGTCACGGCCAGTCCAGGCGCGGGCAGGACGTCATCACGCAGCGTTTCGCCAGGGTCAGGTGGGTTGTGCACGCTGATCCGCTCCAAGGCCGTCGCCGCGACTTCCTCGAGCATTGCCTCCTCGA
>NZ_JARESU010000477.1:0-1038 GCF_046027075.1 Paraburkholderia sp. RL18-085-BIA-A
AGGAAGGCCATCCGTCGGCGGGCCAGTTGCGGTCGTGCAGCTTTCCTTCAGTCTGTCGTCCGGGTGTCTTGGTCGGCTACGAAAGCTGCGATCGGTGCGGCGCCGGGGTGAGCCGCTGCCTTGTAGCGGATCAGCAACCGGCTTGCAGGCTGCGCGCCAATTTCATTCCTTTTTTGTTTTCGGTTGAGGGAGTTGCCGTTTCGGTTCAGTTCCGCGTTGCGTCGGCGCTCTTGTGCACGCATCTGGGGGCGTCGCATAAGGCACGTCGTTGCAGCAGCACGCATAAACCGGAAAGCCGTACGCGTTCGTGCGGACGATGGTCGTTGGCCCGTGCAGCGGGCAAACCGCTTTCATGACACCTCCCGAATCTCATCGGTTAATTCTATGGTACGCGCGTCTCGCCAGTTCGACATGGCGAAACGCCGCCTGCCCCCTCTGGTCACCGATTTGGCCCACGGACGGGCTACGGCCGGAAAGCGACCCATGCGGCGTCAGATTGAATGGCCATATTTGGGTGTTGAACCGTCGTTCGTGCGAATACGGGAATGAGCCATCTATCGCAACCATCGGTGTCGGCGTCCGCGCTGCCACGCCGTCGGGATACTTATGAACCACTTGCCAGTTGAATGGCTGACGATGGGCTTTACGGACTTCGCTGAGCAGTATCCGTTAGCACATCCCGTCGTGAACGCACGTCCATTCTTCGTTCGACACATCACTCGGGTATGGCTTGCGTTTCGTCATGCCGCCAGGGTAGGCCATCTTGCGAAAAATGCATAACATGCTCTAATCGACAATCGGCTATTTGTTGCGAACCGCCAATACAACGGATGGTTATCCTGCCATACCCACGGTGATTCGGAAACAATAGCGCGTGCGGTGTGTGCGTCTTGCCTCATAACGACCGGAAACTCTCCTGTACGCTAGCGGGACAAAGATGGTTTCGGCCGCCGCAACAATCCTGCGCCAAACGGTGACGGCCTAGGCTCGCTCCATTGCACGACCAAACTACGAAACGATGAATCCGCGATTCTCTAT
>NZ_JARESU010000478.1:0-1035 GCF_046027075.1 Paraburkholderia sp. RL18-085-BIA-A
GTTGTTGAAGCCCACGGTGGGCAAATCTGGGCCTCCAATAACCCCGAAGGTGGTGCGACGTTCTCGTTCAGCCTTCCGCCAGCCATGAAGGAGGAGGAGGCGCGAAAGTGACGCAAGGCGACCGGCGCGCGAAAGTGGCGGGCGGCATCGACCACACGTCATCCCGAGAGAGAGTAACCGAGGGGCCCATTTTGCACATTACGCCAGTGGTTTCGATTGTCGACGATGATTCAGCCGTTCGTGTTGCGTTAGGCAGCCTTATCCGGTCGCTGGGCTGGCAGGTGCGCTTGTATGAGTCGGCAGAAGAATTTCTTTCATCCGGTCAGGTGGCTCACACCTCCTGCCTGATTTCCGATATCCGTATGCCCGGGATGTCGGGTATCGAGATGCATGAGCGCCTGCGTGCCCATGGAAATGCCCCGCCCACCATCTTTATCAGCGCCTATCCGACCCCGGCATTGCAGGCAAAGGCCGCGAGTAACGGCGCACTGGTGTTGCTGCAGAAGCCTTACCAGGCCGCTGCACTGACTCACTGGCTCTCGGTCGCTCTCGGAAATCCCTAGCGAATCATCGACGCTGTGCAGAAGTGCTGACGCGCGACGTCGCTCAGTGATGACCGCCGTGGGGCAAAGGGGGCTCGATACCAAGGGATTCGGCCTTGCGGACGAGGTCCGGCATCGAGCGCGCCTTCATCTTGCGCATCACCTGTCCACGGTGAACCTTCACCGTGATTTCGCTCAGGTTCAGCTCAGAGGCAATCTGCTTGTTCTGCAGACCGGACAGCACAAAGCCCATCACCTCTTTCTCGCGTGGTGACAGGGATGCATACAAAGCGCGCAGACCGGCTAACGCAGTTTCTGCCGTGAGCCGTTCGCTGTCTCGCACCAGGGCCTGAGCCACGGCGTCGAGCATGTCCTGGTCCTTGAACGGCTTCGCCAGGAAATCGAGCGCGCCAGCCTTCATCGCCTTCACCCCCATCTCGATGTCTCCATGACCGGTCATGAAGATGACAGGAATGCGCATGCCGCTATTGAT
>NZ_JARESU010000479.1:0-1035 GCF_046027075.1 Paraburkholderia sp. RL18-085-BIA-A
ACTGCGCTCAGGTGAAGCGTCCTATCTGTCAGTGCTGAGCGCGCAGCAGACCTGGCAAATGGCACGCATTGCGTCGATACAGGCAAGGGCCGCCAGACTGGCGGATACGGCAGCCTTGTTCCAGGCCGTGGGCGGTGGCTGGTGGAATCGGTCGGATTCGCTCGGCTCGACGTTGGCGTCAAACCAACCTCGATAACACAGGTCATGAAACGACTTTGTACAATTCTTGCGGTTGTGATCGTGCTGGTCGGTTGCGCGACGCAGTCGCAATCGCGCCATCCCACCCAAAACCAACAGACATCGGATGGCACAGTAGTCGACTACGCTGGCGTGCCCTGCGGCAATCAGAACATGCATGTGAAGTCGCCCGTCTGCCTGTTTCCACGGACCCTGCACGCATCCGGGACGCGAGACGTCGGGTTTCATACGTACGAGATTGCCGACCGCGAAGACGAAGTGGACTGCGCTCATGGGCAATGGCAGTTTAGACCCGCTGGAGCTTTTTGCCAGCGTGTGCTCGCCTGATGGCGAAGTGATACCTCATTGCCATCGTCTCAAGATCCTGCAATTTAGGTTCGCCAAGCGTTCGTTGACCGGGCTATTTGAATGGGGCGAGTCGACGCGGTGCCGCCGGTCGACGTAGACAAGCGGGTACTGATAATGGTTCTGGTGCAAATAGGCTTGGCGAATCGGTTAAAGTATTCAGCCCAACAATCTGGTGGTCGGTGATGAGCAAGCGGAAAGGCCTGGAGGCGTTGTTTGATGGGCGACATTTTGATCGGGAGATCATCATTCTCTGCGTGCGCTGGCACCTTCGCTACAAGCTCAGCCTGCGCGATCTGGTCGAGATGATGGCCGAGCGCGGTTTGTCGCTGGTGCACACCACGATTATGCGTTGGGTGAAGCGCTTTACGCCGGAGTTCGTCAAGCGCTGGAATCGTTTTGGCGTACCCACAGGCGGTCATGGCGTGTTGACGAAACCTACCTGACGATTCGTGGCAAATGGGTTTATCTGTACCGTGCGGTAGATCGAGT
>NZ_JARESU010000048.1:0-64145 GCF_046027075.1 Paraburkholderia sp. RL18-085-BIA-A
GTGGGTCACCGAGCCCGTGTTCGCAATCTCGGACGCGCCACTCTGGTCCGCGTACCAATGCACAAGACATTCCTTGTCATGATGGCGCACTGAAACTCGGCTATCGGCGCGGACTACGATGAAGGATGGAGGACCGGTTCGTCTTATAGCGGATCCAAGACGCGTCGTGGGGCGGTCGTCGACGCTAATGCCCGTAAGACCTGGAACAGCGCGCGTCGACCGCGGTAGTGAACTGACAGGTTTGCGGCAGTCTCGCGGCCGCACTTGATGCCGGCTACCATCATGACTAGCATCCGGACTCGATGCATATGCAGACTAGGTCATCCGATCGACATGGGGCGGGGCCGTGACCATCCGCAAGCTGAGGATTTGCGCACTCGCGTTCTGCGTAACGGGCGCGTTACTGTGCAGGGGGGCCGCACTGGCAGACGAAGTCAAGGTGATGATTTCTGGCGGGTTTGCGTCGGCCTATCGCGAACTGGGCCCGCAGTTCGAGGCGGCGACCGGCCGTAAGCTAATCACCGTCTGGGGGCCCGCTGTGGGTACGGCGGCGAATGCGATCCCTGTGCGGCTTGCGCGCGGCGAGTGGGCCGACGTGCTGATCGTGGTTGGGTATGCGCTCGACGAACAGATTAGTGCCGGCAAGGTTTTGCCTGACAGTAAGGTGGACTTCGCACGCTCGGCAATCGGCATGGTGGTTCGCGAGGGGACGCCGAAGCCGGATATCAGCTCGATCGACGCATTGCGGCGAGCGCTGCTCGCGGCGCAGTCGATCGTCTATCCTGACAGCCCGAGTGGCGTCTATGTCGGCAACGAACTGTTCTGGCGTCTCGGCATCGCGGGGCGGATGGAGAACAAGAGCCGCATGATTCCGGCCGGGCAGGTCGCCGATGCCGTCGCCAATGGACAAGCTGAGATCGGAATTCAGCAGGTGGTCGAACTGTTACCGGTGAAGGGGGTGACGGTGGTCGGCAGTTTGCCCTCAGAAGTGCAGCGGTACACGGTGTACTCCGGGGGCATCGCCACAAATGCGAAAAATCCAGCCGGGGCAGAGGCGCTGATCCATTTTCTGTCGTCGCCGGACGCCGCGCCCGCGATTTCGAAGACTGGGCTCGAACCGCTTTCGGCGGCGCCCGCGAAATGAGCGAAAAAAACGCGTGTCCGATGCATCGTTCGACGTGAGTGGCCGGCGACTTTCCGGGAACGGCAAGTCTCGGTGGGTCGATCGCACACCTAGGCGGACGCTAGCAGGTCCGCTTCATTCAGTTAAGGGACCACCAATCTAAGCTTCTGTTCGCCGTGTCATCGGCCGGAGCGATAATTTGCAGAGTCGCTGACGATGGCGGTCGACTCTGGACGAGCGGCTGCTGATGATCAAGGTGACGCCGGCCGACATGGCGGATAGCACCGGTGCGCAGGCAGTGCGGGAAGTCGCGAAGCAGTGCTGGCCCCCGTGAAGCCGAAGTCGACTGGCAAGGCATTGGCGAGAATATCGACGGGTTCGATTTTTCTCTCGATGCCGGCGAGACACGTCGGGTGACTCATTGCAAACGCCGCGTCAAAAAATCGCTACGAAAAAACATCATTTTGGGCAAGTTGATGTCGGCGTGCTTCGTGAATGTCTCAACTCCTGCGAACAGGTGACAGAACCCGCCGTCCCCCGCTTTACACGCAGAATGCCAGGCGATAGCGGCGCGCCATATCGGCGGCCGTATGGCGCATAAGTGCTACATCGGTCTCCAGCGCGGTGCCGATTGCATCGGCGAGACCATCCGCGACCGTCGTCGCGGCGATGCCTTGCGGCTCCCACGTTGCGGCGAAGGCCGCCTGCTTCGTCGACTGCTGTGCCTCGCTTGCATGAACGAGATTGACGCGCGGCCGCGCGAAGGCCATCGCGACGATCCGTCCGTGCAGGCTGCTGCCACAGTACACGCGGCCGTACGCGATGAGCGCGCAGATGTCCCAGAGGTACAGCGAAGTAAAAAGGTGCACCGGCGTGCCGCGCAGACGCGCAGCGAGACGCCGATATACATCGAGGTCATCGTGCCAGGGCGCGGCGCCTGCGCGAAACATGACCACACCCAGCCTATTGGTCTTTGCCGCGCGCCCGATCTGGTAAGCGAGGACGTCGAGCGTGGCATCGTCGCCGAAGCTGGCGTCGAATTGCAACGCTGCATAGCCTTGCGGATATGCGTCGCGCAGCGGCTTGACCGCATCGCCGGCCGCCCGTTCTTGTATTCGTGCGCCGAACAACTCCGCGACCATGACGACAGGGTCGGGTACGAGCGGCGCTTCGATGTTGGCTGCGCGCAGATGCGCCTGCGTCTGCCGATCGCGCACGCTGAGATGCGCGGCACGCCTGAGCTTGCTCAGAACCTCATTGCGGAAAGAGGGTTCCCGGCGGTCCAGATCCGTGCCACCGACCGCGTGAAAAGAGGTCGTGTTCACGCAAACCTGGGGAAACGAAGCCGTTGAAATGATATAAGGCGCACGCGACGCCGTGCCGAGATGCGCCATCGCCCATGCCAGCGGATCGCGCCGCCATTGCTTCTCTTCTGCAATCATTGTGCGCACCCGTTCGGGCCGCGCAAGCATGACTGCGGCTTCCCATGCGTTACACGTGAGCAGCTCGCCGCCCACATGAATCACGTTCAGCGATTTTCCGCGCGACCACGCGCCGAGGTTTGCGAACGCGCATGGGGCATGACCGCCCCACGCGCGCAAGTCGCGTGTAACGAGCCCTGCGTACAGTACGTCGCTCGGCGCGAGCATCCGTGCAACGATGTGAGGGAACAACAGATCGCCGAAGTTATGGCGGTCGAACGCCCCGAACAGGACGGTGTGGACGCGACGTTTGGCATGATTGGGCATGACAAAGGCTCGGGCGGCAAGGGCGCAGACCGGCTCTACGCGGCGGCGCAGACGCAAGGCCGAGCCTGTCTTCGATGATATCAGGGCGTGCATGGCGACCGCGCGGACCGGTCATGACGAGCGGCGGCCGTCTCCTGACCCAATCCGTCAAGACGGGTTTGCCGGCTTGTAGTTACCCACCTCATCATCGCGAAACGCGCTAACCTGGCATACGTCATGTCCCGTATGCGAGCGAGATGGCCGGCAAACGACAGACGGCTGATCGGTCGTGGTGCGATCTGGAGGTTCAGGACAGCAAATTCCAGGACGTCGGGTTGCTCCGCCGCTTCGTAACCCTGCTAAAACAGCTTTGGACCGGCATGGGAAAATGATCCCCTTCGCGTGTCAGGACTGGGCCTCAACCAACGCAGCCTACCGGTTCCCGTCTACTGACCGTGTCAGCGAACACGCTATCCTCCGCGGACATTGCAATGCGACGACGAGGCTTCGATGCCTTGCAGAAGCTGTTCGGGGATGTAGGTATTCCGGAATTCTCTGAGCTGGCTCAGCCTAACGCGTCGTTCCCGCCAAACTCATTCAGTGTGACCGGGGTAGGTTGCGTTGCACCCGCTCCATGCGGACGCAGCCACACTTCGCACATAGCGGCGCTGGTGAACGTGTGCGCATTTGCGGCGTAGTCGTCATCTGGGCCGCAAAAGAAAACGCCTGCGCTTTTCACACAGGCGTTTCCGTGGCCCCGCTACCGCGCCCCAATGAACGATTTCTCGTCCGCTTCTGCATCAGGGGCCGGCTTCCGCGCGGCTCCCTTTCAGTATAGGACGCGCAGCGGAATATCCAAGTCGACGAAACTGGCGCGGAACGCAAATCCTGTTTCGCTACGCGAAGAAGGATGGTTCCAAAAGAATCGATTGTCTGAATTTGACACAATTAACGGTTTGCCGCTTCCGGCGGCCGGCCGCGAATGTTGCCACTTGCGACATTCTGGCAATTGGTCGACGAGAGCGTAGTCCATCCTCTTTCTCAAGACGGGGCGACACCCGCGCAGGAGGACGAGGCGTTCGCAACGCTCAGCGAGCGCAGACGGAACGAGGCGCATCGCAGATACCATTATGTTCACGCCGCCGTGAAGTCTGGACGGCATCCGTTCGCGGGGTTGAACCTCAAGATTGCAATTGATGAGGCCTACACGATCGAGGAAGAGCAGTGGAGGGACATACACTGCCCCTCCTTGCCTATCCCCGGTGGTATCTCCGCTACGCTGTGGCAACACTGGATTAGACCGTGCAAGAGCAATAAATAGGGTCGCAGTACACTTCATATCCTCATTTATTGCTGAGCGATTGCTGAAAAATCTCAAGTATCGGCGTTTCTGATCTCACCAATGGTGTCGTTTGCGAGTGTAAGTCTTTGATTTCCGCGGCCGGTGGGATCAAGTTTGCTGTCGTCTCGCGGCTGCTGACCGGACAAGTTATCAGCGCAGATCGGCGCGCAGATCGCGCACGCCTCTTCCGAGGCGTTGGCGCAAGAGCGTGCGCAAGGTTGCGCCGTCGACGTAACCCACCTCGGCTGCAATGGCGTCGATGCCCAGGCCGCTGCCATGGAGGAGAGACTGCGCATGCTCGACCCGCAGGTCCTGAAAGTAGGCGAGCGGCGATTTGCCAAGCACGTCCTGGCAACGCCGCTGGAGCGTACGTGCGCTCGTGGCCAGTGCGCTGGCCGCTTCCTGCAGCGAGAACCCTGCCTTGAGATGGTCTCGCGCCCACAATTCGAAGCGCTGAATCAGCGGATCTGCCTGAGCCAGATGGTTGGGGATGATGTAGGGCGCTTGCGAGGAGCGTATATCGGCGAGCAGGTAGCGCGAAACGAGTGCGGCCAGCTCGGGGCTGGCGCGGCGTATCAACCAGAGCGCAAGATCGAGATGCCCCATCGCTGCGCCAGCAGTGACCCCCACGTCTGTCGGCACGAGCATGCGAGACTCGTCGAGCAAAACATTGGGGTAGCGTTGCCGGAACAACGGACCGAGCCACCAGGTCGTGGTCGCTTGCCGATGATCGAGGAGGCCAGTTTCCGCCACGAGGAACGTCCCGATGCAGGACGCAGCGAGCAGAGCGCCTTGCGCATGCCACTTCAGCAGTTGTGCTTTGGCCTGAATCACATCCGGCCGTCCCAGAGCCGGGACCAACTGCTCCGGCGTCCCGGTGTTGAGCGCCGGAATGATCACCCAGTCCGGCTTCAGGTCTGCCATGACGGGTTGCACGGGGATCGTCAGTCCTTGTCCGGAGCGGACCTTCTTGCGCACGCCTACTAACGACACGTCGAAACAAGGTCGTCCGCCCATTTGCACGGCCGAGAATTTATTCGCCAGCGAGAACGCGTCGAGCATCACGGTGAGGCCCGTGTCGAATAGTCCCTGCAGGGCGAGTACGGCGATGCGCATGGCGTGAATGACCCTAAAGTTGTCATTTACGACGATACAGCTTTTTGAGTTCGAAGGCTACAGTGGTCCCCGTTGCATGCCGCAACGAAGTTCTCAAAGGAGATCACTCATGAAAGTTTTTGCCATCGCATCCGCGCAACCGACCCTCACACCCGACAAGCTCCAGCAGCACATGCCGAACGAGGTCCCGGCCACACTCAAGCTTTATCTCGAGGGCAAGGTCGAGCAGTTCTGGTTTCGTGAGAAGGCCGGGCCGATCTTTCTTATGAACGTCGAGTCGGTCGAACAGGCTCGGGCGACGCTGGACGCGCTGCCGCTGGTAGCTGATGGCCTCATGACGTATGAGCTGATGCCGGTCGGCCCGCTTGCCCCACTTGGCCGGCTGATCCAGGACAGGTGAACTCAAACGGCATTGGCGCCGGCCTGGATCCGGACGTATAACTGCTGAGCGTCGGCGCGCCGCCGGGTCGGGTATGGCGGCGAGTTTGTCGAAGGACATGGCGATCCGGCCGAAGTGTTCGATCCCACTGAAGAGCGGTTCGATGAGGTCGCACGGAAGATGGATCGCCGGGGCGCTGACACGCTCGACTTGAATTGCGAGCGAACCGCTTTCAGCCGGGAACCTGGCCGTGTTCGGCGTGAGAGAGGCTGACCGGAACTGTCTTTACAGATAGCTGCAGACGTAGTCGAGCGTTTCGATCACTTCGATATCGAAGCGACTCTTGCCGGGCACGTGGAAAGATTCGCCCGCGCCGTAGGTTGTCCACACATCGCTGCCTTCGAGGCGGATGCGGCATTGGCCTGCCTGCACTTCCATGAGTTCCGGCGCGTCGGTGCCGAAGTTGAGCGAGCCGGGCAGGATGACGCCGAGCGTCTTGCGCGTGCCGTCGGCAAAAAGAACAGTGTGCGAGACACACTTGCCTTCAAAGTAAACGTTGGCGCGTTTGATAACGGAAACCTGATCGAATTGCATAGCGGCCGTCATGACGGTCTTCCTCCGGATCATTGTGAATGGATAAAGTTGGCGCCCGCTGCCGCTTTTGCGGCGGGCGCGAGCCCGCCATCATACAGGCGGACGGCGGCTGTCGTTAAGCATGAGCCCGTCCATTCCGTCGCCGCAACAGCGCGCAGTGGCCTTGGCTGGCGATTACTCAGCGCGGCGCCAACGCCCCGAGTCCGGGCACACGATGGCCTGTTCGTGGTCCACGAGGACTTGCTCCGCATCGAGTTGCGACGAGGTCGAAGGGCAGACGTCGAATGCAATCTTGAGCGCCTGCGCGACGTGGGCATCTTCGATGGGAAGCTCCCAGGTCAGGAATATCTGGATGCAATCCTGATCCGTCGCGAAGTCGGCCGCATCAAAAGCACTGCTGTCGCGCCGAATGACGCCATGCGGCTGGCAAGTATCGAAGATCACAACCGTCCCGCGGCGCAGAGGAATGCGATGGCCGGTAGAGGGAAAATGCACGTCCAGTCCCTTGTCCTCGCTCAGGAAGAGATTGCAAAAGGCCGCACCGCCATACTGGTTGCCGTCATGGTGATACCTGGCGCCGCGGCAGGCCATGAGGGCTACGTCACTGGAGGCGAGCACCTCGGGCATTCCAAGCGCGTGCGTCCAATCGGACACTGCCTGCACGCAACGCGTGTAGTCCGGCCAACGCGCCCGCGCTCTTGCCAAAGGCAATGCCTCGACGTCTCCGGGCTCCAGCACCACGTGCGACGATATCTCCCTGTCCCAATCCGCAAGCAGGTGACGAGGCGGCTCGGGCACGTCGACCCTGCCTGATAGGACGAGGTCGCTCACGCGTCGACTGCGGATGGCGTCGCCGCTCCAGAAAAAGGAGGTCAGCATGTCTGGCATTCGGCGTTGTTGCAGAGGGGAACTCATCTGGATCATTGTAAAGCTTTCGAAGGATCGCCTCGCCGCGCAGCGGCCCACAAGAGTCACTCGCTTGACGTGTCAATCGTGCCGGCGCTGGCCCACTCCGGCGCGGCACGCGGAGTGCTAGATCATAAAGAGCGGCATCGTGGTACCCGGCGCGATGTCGCTCGTCGCCTTCATCGCTGTGCACATTGGAGTAGCCAAGCGCGAATGACTGACTACACTGTGTAAATGCAAGCGAAGCTGGAGGCGTGTCTTTTCAGACACGGTCGGTCTGGGCATAACGCTCAGTAGTGTGGCGTTTCAATTCCTTCATTGGAGGCATGCTCATGACGTGCCTGAACGAAAGGGTTGTTTGCGTTATCTTCTTTGTGCAGAGTGGGTTGGCGTTCGCGGGCGGCGTTGCCATCGACTCGCCCGGAGCAATGACGGTTGCGAACATTGCAACTCTGCCCGTGGAGGTTGTCGCGCCCATTCCGCCGCCGGGACGCTATTTGCAGCGCTATGAAATGGAACACTCGTCGAATCAGGGTGGGCCGTTCTATACGCAAATCGAGAACTTCTATAGCGTACAGTTGAAGCATGACTTCCGGTTCGGCACCGGGAATGTCACGCCAGCGTCCGACGCGGCGGCGCAACCGGCATCGAATGTTCTCCATCTGATTCCGTCGACGGCGCCGCAGCTCTCGATCGTCCAGTCGGCGAACGCGACCTTGACGCTCGGTACAGGACCGCAGCGAAGGCTGTCGTTAACTGTCGACGACTGGGTCTTTTCCGCCACGGCGCGTATTGCTGTTTTCCATTCGAACAGTACAGGCGCAACGCTTTTTGTCCGACACGGCTTTTGATTCGGGGTATCCGGATTAACTCGATGAGGTTCGGTCGCCAACGTCGGGTCGCGCGAAATCCTGCCGCGTCACGCAATGACGTGGGCGGCTATCCGCGCGAATGTCAGTTGTACTGTTGAGCCGCCATGCAGGCGTCGTTCGGTCGAGCGGCAACTGACCGCGGCCCCGGCCCATTTGCTGCGGGCCGGGTCCGCTCGCGAAGCGCCGTGAGCGTAAGTTGCAGATCTTGACGCCGTTGTCGGCGCCGCATCCATTACTGGCCGTTGCCGTACAGATCGAGCAGCATCAATGTCACGCCATTGGTCCAGCCGAAGCCGTCCTGCAACGGATATTCGCCACCACCGCCGCCACCTGCTCCCGCCCCTTCGACGACATACTTCTCGACGAGTTTCTGCTGCGTCTTGTAGACGTTTTCAACGTCCGAGAGAAAGCGCGTGCCGATCGGCTTTGCAAGATCGGCGCGTCCATAGCGCTTGAGCCCCTGGATCGCGATCCAGTGCAACGGCGCCCAGCCGTTCGGCGCGTCCCATTGCTGCGTGGTGTTGTACGTCGACGTCGCGAGACCGCCCTCCTTGAGCAGCACGCTTTGCACGGTCTGCGCGGTTTTCCATGCGCGGTCAGGCCAGGCGACGCCCGCCATCAACGGATAAAGCATCGCGGGCGTCTGATTGTCGCGAGCCTTGCCGAGCTGCCAGTCGTAGTCGCCGTAGTAGCCTTTGTTGTTCCACAGGTAGTGGTTGATGCCCTCCGCGCGGCGCCCCGCGTAGCCGATGAACTGCGCGACGCAGCCGAAATCGCGGCTGATGGTGCAGCCGCGCGCGATCGTCGTCTCGAGATGGAAAAGAAGACTGTTCAGATCGACCGGAATGATCGATGTGGTGCGCACGGTCGACAGGTTCTGGTTGTCGCCAAACCAGCGCGAACTGAAATCCCAGCCGCTTTCGGCGGTCGCGCGCAGATCGCGGTAGACCTCGTTTGCCGGACGCCCGCTGGCCTGCGCCGCCGTCTGGACGTCCTCGATGTACGACTCGTTGCGCGGCGTGTCCAGCTCGTCCCAGTAGCGGTTGAGCACGGTGCCGTCGCGCAGCACGACGACGTTGCGCGTCGCACTGCCGCGCGCGGTGCTGGTTGCGCCTTTCATCCAGTACGCGTACTCCTTGCGCAGCTGAGGCAAGTACTTCTGATAGACCTTGTTGCCTTCCTTCTGCGCAGCGAGTTCGACCATGTATGAGTAGAACGGCGGTTGCGACCGGCTCAGGTAGTAGGTGCGATTGCCGTTCGGGATATGGCCGAAGGTGTCGATCATGTACGCGAAGTTGTCGAGCATGTTGTCGACGAGATCTTCGCGTCCCGACTCCTGCAGGCCAAGCATAGTGAAATAAGTATCCCAGTAGTAGCCTTCGCGAAAGCGTCCCCCCGGCACGACGTAGGGATTGGGCAGCGGGATCAGCGAGCTGAAGTCGGGCGCGGTCGTTGTCATGCGCGTAAGACCGGACCATAGCCAGTCGATGTGCTCGCGCAGGCTCTGGTTGGGCGGCGGCGTGAGGCTCTGGTCGACTGGCGGCGTGAAATACTGGTTCACGAATGTGAGCAGCGAAAAGCCCGGCTGGTTCTTCTGTGCTTCGTAGAGTTGCACGATTGTCGCGGGGTTCATCTTCGGCGTCGAGTCTACGAAAGTCTTCTGATCGCTGAAAATCTGCGCGGTCTGCACGGCGACGAACAGATCGCCGTACAGGATGTCAGGTGCAGGCGGCAACGCTGCGCCGACCTGGGTATCGGCGAGGCCACTCGCCGACGCGAACACGAGGGTTGCAATGCAGGCCGCGCGGATCGCAGTGAGTGAGCGCTGTCGCGTGATGTGCTTTCGACTGTGAGAAAGATGCGGAGAGAACCGCCATGCGGATGCCTGAAACGACGGTTCGACGAATTGCGCGTCGCTCGATGACGCTGCGCTGATATGAGACTGTGACTGGATGCTCATGTCGCCTCCTGGGTGTATGGGCGTTTCACTGGTCTCGTCGCGCGATGCCATCCGATGCCGTCTGCTTGCGGCATGCGGGTCCGGTACGGTACTACCGCATCAAAAGCATCGAAAGCATCGCATGCGTTGGA
Source organism: Paraburkholderia sp. RL18-085-BIA-A (assembly GCF_046027075.1). Lineage (NCBI taxonomy): Bacteria > Pseudomonadati > Pseudomonadota > Betaproteobacteria > Burkholderiales > Burkholderiaceae > Paraburkholderia > Paraburkholderia sp. RL18-085-BIA-A. The sequence continues at coordinate 10,151 of NZ_JARESU010000048.1, forward strand.
AGATAGAAGCAACTGCGGTGCAGCATATGCAATACGCATAGAGATTATGCGCAGTGAAAGAGGCCGTCATGCGTAACAGGCAATGGATTGTGAATCGCGACGTTCGCGAACATAACCATTGCTTTAACGATGCCGATCTGTGTGAACCGATCGGCCGCGCCAGATTGAAATAGACCGCGTGTATAGACGCGTCGTCGCTGCTTTGAGCCATGCCCCTGATATGCCCTGGGCGGGAGCCGATGCTGGCACTGACATCGCCGCACTCGGTCGTGCTATTCGGATGCGAGTGAGCAATAGAGGCCGGGGATGCAGAGTGCAACTGCTGGGGATGGTGTGAGCGGCCCTATACCCGAGCCGCCCGATAGGCCGCGTTAATCGCATCAATCAACGATAAGCATTTCACGGCCGCATAGTTGATATGTGAACATCGACCCAACAAAACGATAGAAAGGATCGGGGAAATGTTCGTGCTGCCAAACCTCCGTGTCGGCACCCGTGTCGCGAGCGGTTTTGCGCTTGTGCTGCTCGTGCTGATTGCGCTGACCTCAGTGGGCGTCGTACGTGTCAATATGATCAATGCGAGCCTCGCGACGATCAACGACGTCAACAGTGTCAAGGAAACCTACGCCATCGCTTTCCGTGGCAGCGTGCACGACCGCGCGATCGCGGTGCGTGACGCCGTGCTGGTGCCGCCCGCCCGGGTGGCCGGCGTGGCCGGTCACGTAAGTGCGCTTGACGCCGACTATCGACAGGCAGCCGCGCCGCTCGACGCGATGGTTTCAGATCGCTCCAAGGCGTCCGACGAGGAGCGCACTGTTCTCGCAAAGATCGAAGCGGACGAGGCACGAACAACGCCGCTGATCGCGGACGTGCTGGCGAGGCGTGAGGCTGGCGACCAGGCCGGCGCGCAGCAGGTCGTGCTCGATTCTGCCGCACCGTCCTTCGTCGAATGGCTCAATGACGTCAACAGCTTCATCGATCTCGAAGAGAAGCTGAACCAGATACAGGCACATGCGGCACGTGAAGTCGGCCGCACATTCGAGTTCCTGATGGTTGCGCTCACGGCTGTGGCGATCGCGATCGGTTCCGTCATAGCCTGGCTCATCACACGCCATATCACGAAGGCACTCGGCGGCGAACCCGACGAAGTGCGCAGGCTTGCCGATGCGATCCGCGAAGGCTCGCTTGTCCACGAGGTGCGCGTGCGGCCCGGTGACAGCGACAGCATCCTCGCGACAATGGACCGCATGCGGGACGCGCTGCGCGAGGTCGTCGAAGGCGTGCGCACGCATGCCGATAGCGTGCTCAGTGCAAGCCTGCAAATCTCGGATGGTAATGCCGATCTGTCGACCCGCACCGAATCGCAGTCGGCGTCGATTGAGGAGACCTCCGCCTCGATGGAACAGTTGACAGACACCGTGCGGCAGAACACCTCCAGCGCGAAGAAAGCAAGCGGTCTCGCAACGACGGCCGAGAACGTGGCCGCACGCGGCAGCGACAGCATGCGCGAGGTCGTGGACACAATGGACGGCATCTCGACCGCCTCGGCACGGATCGGCGACATCATTTCCGTCATTGAAGGCATCGCGTTTCAGACCAACATCCTCGCGCTCAACGCGGCCGTCGAGGCAGCGCGGGCCGGCACCCAGGGACGCGGGTTCGCGGTGGTCGCGACCGAAGTGCGTTCGCTCGCACAACGCGCGGCGACCGCGGCGAAGGAGATCAAGGTACTCATCGAAGACTCGCTGCAACGCGTGCATGACGGATCGGACAAGGTGCGCCGGGCCGGAACGACGATGGACGAAATCCTGCGCGCCGTGCGCCAGGTCAACCAGATCATGAGCGAGATCGCTGAGGCTTCTGATTTGCAGAATGACGGCATCGAGCAGGTCGGCCGCGCGATTGCGCACATCGACGACGCAACGCTTCAGAACGCCGCGCTCGTCGAGCAGGCGGCGGCAGCGGCAAATACGCTGAAGGAGCAAGCGCACGCGCTACACGGCGCAGTCGCCGTGTTCCACGTGGGCGAGGCCGCAAACGGCACGATCCGCGATGCGGCCTGAAGCTATCGCGTCAATGGGCATTTTAAATTTCACAACTTCGGTGTCTCCAGCCATAGTGCTGCCCGAAAGCTCGACCACAGTCGGTCTGAGGCAAACCATACGCGTGTAACTGGAATCGGTATGAATAGTGAACAGCAGTCGCTTCGGCAATCTCAATACGACTTTTCGGACCAGGCTGGCGACACACCCGAAATTCTGACGTCGCTGCTCGGGAAGGCAGACGTAGTGATCAACGGTGACCGTGGCTGGGACATTCAGGTTGTCGATCAGGCAGTCTACAAGCGGGTATTTTCAAGTTGGTCCATCGGCTTCGGCGAGTCTTACATGGATGGCCAGTGGGACTGCGAGCAACTCGACGAACTTTTCACAAGGTTGCTCCGTACCGATATCGAATCGGCGGCAGTCGGTATCTCAAAGGTTCGACTCCTCTTCGAGCATCTCCGTCATCGCTTTTTCAATCTGCAATCGAAAGATCGCGCTTTCCAGGTGGGCGAGCGCCATTACGACGCAGGGAATGATGTATTCGAGGCAATGCTGGACAGTCGCATGATCTATTCATGTGGCTATTGGGAACACGCGAAAGATCTCGAGCAAGCACAGTTTGACAAACTTGACATGATTTGTCGCAAACTGAAGCTCCGCCCCGGAGAAACGCTGCTCGATATAGGCTGCGGCTGGGGCGGACTTGCCAAGTTTGCCGCTGAACGATATGGCGCACAAGTGACCGGGGTCACCGTTTCGAAACAGCAACTGACGCTGGCCAAAGAGCGTTGCAAAGGACTACCGGTCACGTTGATCCTTCAAGATTATCGCGAACTGCGAGGGCGCTTTGACAAGATCGTCTCCGTTGGCATGTTCGAGCATGTAGGACCGAAGAACTATGAGGTCTACTTTGATACCGTCAAGCGCCTGCTAGCCCCGGGCGGTTTGTTCCTCCTGCACTCGATCGGACTAGCCACGACCAGCCAGGGAACGGACCCCTGGCTCGACAAGTACATTTTCCCAAATGGGAAGCTTCCCTCTGCCAGACAAATTTCCGCCGCGGTCGAAGGCCGTTTCATCATCGAAGACTGGCATAACTTTGGCCAGGACTATGACCGTACCCTGATGGCATGGTGGGATCGCTTTGACCAGGCGTGGCCGCGTCTCGAGTCACGCTATAACCAGCGCTTTTACCTGATGTGGAAATATTATCTACTTTGCTGCGCGGGATTTTTTCGGTCGCGGCAAGGGCAGCTCTGGCAACTCGTGCTGACTCATGCTGAACGCTCGAAAACCTATCGGTCGGTCAGGTAGCCGCCTTAAACACTGAGCAGCGCTTAACGAACTCCGGCGTGAACCGTTTGACCCAGCGCATGATTGTCGTGTGCGCCAGAGAAAGGCCACTTTCGGACATCATCTCGACCAGATCGCACAGGCTCAGCAAACAGAGGTGATTTCACTTGCCAGAATGTTTGACGGCTTTGACCTGGTGGATGCGCTTGCCCATGCCGCGAAAATCTTCTCTGGGCGATGGCCTGGCCGCTGCGATGCCGTCCCGAGTGCTCGTCACGAAGCCGATGTCCGGTGCACCGCCTGCTCCACCTCGACGACGACTTTGGTACGTGCCGTGCCGCTCGCGACGAGTTCATAGGCCTGTTCCGCCGTACGTAAGTCGAACCGTCTCGGATCGACCACCGGCGCGAGATTGCCGCTTTCTACAAGGCGCGTCGCCGCGCGCATCATCTCGCCATGATGCGCGCGGCATTGACCTGTCAGCAACGGATATAGCGTGAAGATGCCGGAATAGGCAGCTTCGCGAAATGACAGCGGCGCGAGTGCGTGCGTCCCCCAGCCGAGCGCACTGACCACGCGCCCAAAGTGCTTGACGGCGGCGAACGACGCATCAAGCGTGGCTCCGCCCACGGTATCGACGACCAGGTCGAAACCTTCACCATCGGTATACGCCGCCACATACTGCTCAACCGTTTGCGCGCGGTAGTCGATCGGTGTTGCGCCGAGCTGCCGCACCAGCTCACCATGATGGGCACTCGCGGTGGCATAGACCTCGGCGCCAAGTGCATGCGCCAGTTGCACGGCGATGTGGCCGACTCCGCCCGAGCCGCCCTGTACCAGCACTCTGGCACCGGCTTGCAGATGTGCGCGATCGACGATGCCCGCATACGACGTGGTGAACGCGAGCGGCAACGCAGCAGCTTCGCGCATCGACAGATTGCGCGGCACGTGGCCGAGCAGATCGGCATCGACCGCAGCGTACTCCGCCAGTGATCCCTGAATGCCGCCGACGCCACCGGCCATGCCGTAGACCTTGTCGCCGACGGAGAACCCGGTGACTCCGGCGCCGAGTGCCGTCACGGTGCCGGCGAGGTCGATACCGAGTACTAGCGGCAGCGGATGCTTCGCGTGCGCGGCGGCGCCCGCGCGAATCTTGGTGTCGAGAGGATTGAGTCCGCTTGCTGCGATGCGCACCAGCACCTGCCCGGCAGCAGGTTCAGGGCATGGCAGCGTCGAGTATTCCAGCGGACCGTTATAGCGGTTAAGTATCAAAGCGTGCATGGACATGATGGTCTCTTGCCCCTTGTACCGTGACTCGAGCGCGTCGAATCGTGACGGACCCGCGTTTCAGGGACTTAGCGCGCAGCGGCGTCCACCAGGGCGGCCACGCCACTGACCGGCGTCATCAAATCACCCGGAAGACCATGACGCTGGCGGAGATACTCGATCGAGTTGAATGACAGCCACGTATCGCCGTTCGCATCCTCCCAGACGAGCACCTTGAGCGGAAGGTCCAGCGCAGCGGTTGGCGTGCATTGCATCAATGGCGTACCTGCCCTGGGATTGCCGAAGATCACGAGTTGGCTGAACCGCAGCTCGAGCCCGGCTCGCTCGGCGTCGCCGCTGAAATCGATGCAAGTGAAAAGCATCAGCCCCCGGTCCCGGATCAGCGTCTGGAGCTGGTCGACCGTCGCGGCGCCGGAGTGCGCGCTTGCAACGGTGACGATACCGGTACCGGCGCTCTCTGCAATCGAACCGATGACCATGATGTCTCCCATGCGGACGGTACGTCCTGGCAGCGTTGCGTGAATACGTGTGACCGGCTGACTGTCCACAGTCGTGCTGCATTCTCCGTTCGACGAGATGGCGCGACGTCAACTCCGCAGCGTTCTAAGTAGTCTCGATGAAGCGGATCAGATCAGTTTAGGCGTTTCCGGAAACAGCGTGGCCGATTGTGCGTTGGGGGAGCCATTCAGGTAAGGAATCGTCAGCACAATTTGTACTGCAAAGAATGGTGCACATACTGAATGACTTATTTATCACCCTGCGCACCAAGTTCGATTTTCGTGGTTGGCGTTGTAGCAAGTGGATAGCTGCTTTTGAAGAACGAAATAGCAGTGAAATAGAACCTCCAATGCTTAAGAAAACCTTAAGCACTCCGCGATGTTTCGTGAATTTTTTGGGGCATAAGGTAAGCGTTTGTTACGTTAGCGAATCGAAAGTTCTAATTCATCGGGAGGACTTAGTTCCATTGCACATTCATCTTCGATTACGAAATATTTCGTAATTACTTTAAAAAGGACAAGACATGAAGACGATCAGGAGATGGATGTGCGTACAACGAACGATTGGCGCAAGCGTTGCGATGCTCGCTGCGCTGTATGCGGCAAGCGCGGTGGCTGGCGATTCCGGCGCTCATGAGCGTGAGCATGAGCATGAGCGTGAGTCGGTGAAGCATGTGCTGCTGCTCAGCTTCGACGGCTTGCATGAACAGGACGTCGCCCGCTGTATCGGTTCGAATTCGTGTCCTAATCTCGCGTTGCTGGCGAAGTCGGGTATGAATTACACGAATGCATATACGCCCGGACTGTCCGATTCGTTCCCCGGCCTGGCCGCATTGGTGACGGGTGGTTCGCCGAAATCAGCCGGTCTGTTCTATGACGTGTCCTATGATCGAACGCTCTACGCGCCTTCCGATACCAGTTGTACGGGGAAACAAGGTTGGAACGTCGTATTCGACGAGACGACCGGCGTCGATGGCGAGAACGGCGGCGCGCTGACGCATCTCGACGGCGGCGGCGCTTTCAACCCGCAGGCAATTCCTCACGCATTGGTCAACGGCGTCTGCCAGCCTGTCTATCCTCACAACTATATAAAGACCAACACGGTCTTCGAAGTCGTCAAACAGAACAGGCGGGACGCACGGACCGCATGGGCCGATAAGCACGCATGGGGCTACGATTGGCTTAACGGGCCATCGGGCAGAGGCGTCGACGACCTTTCGCGCACGGAAATCAATTCGATCGATCCTGCGACCAACACCAATTACACCGACGTCTACACGCATACGGAAATATTCGATAACCTCCATGTGCAGTCGCTGATCGCCGAGATCGACGGCAAGGACTCGACCGGTCAGTCCCGCGCCGATGTACCCACGCTGTTCGGCACCAACTTCCAAACGCTGAGCGTTGCCCAGAAGGCTACGTTCGCGACGGGCGGCGGCTATCTGGATGCGAGTTTTACGCCGGGCCCGCAGGTTGCCGGTGCGATAACCTATCTGGACGATGCTTTGGGCCGTATCGTGTCTGAACTCAAGCAGCGTGGGCTCTATTCGTCCACCGCGATCATCGTCACGGCCAAACATGGTCAGTCGCCTACGGATCACTCGAAGCTCGTGAAGAACGGCGACACGCTCTCGAAACTGCTGGAAGCCAATAGCTATCTGGACCCTAATGGCAACTTCGGGCAGAACGCGACGAAGAGCGGCAATCTGAACGACGGCACGGGTCTCGTCGACACCGGCATGGTTCAGTCGGACGACGTCGGGCTGATCTGGTTGCACGATCAAAGTCAGTTGCCGGCAGTCGTCAAGACGCTCAAAGCCAATCTGGGTTGCAATGCGCCGGGCATTTGCGCAGATGGTCCGCAGGCATACATCCTGTACGGCTCGCAACTTGCTGAGCGCTTCGGCGATCCGGCGCAGGGCCGCACGCCCGATATCATCGTGCAGCCGAATCCGGGCGTCATCTATACGTCGAGCACGGCCAAAGACGAAGAGCACGGCGGTAACGCCCCAGACGACAGCCATCTCGGTCTGGTGGTCTCCGTTCCGGGCGCTCGTCGAGCGGGACAAACCATCGACGATCCGGTGCTGACTACACAGGTTGCACCGACTATCCTGCACATGCTTGGCCTCAGGCCTGAACTGCTGCATTCGGTCGCATTCGAGGGAACGCGTGTACTGCCGGGCTTTGAGCGGGACCGCTTTTAAGCCCGGAAAGTTCTCGGCTGCGGCAACTTAAGCTCCCTGACTTGCGCGACGCAACCGCCCGGAAATATTCGGCAGGCGGTTGCGTCGCCGGCGTAGGGCGTCGAGTCCGTTTCCTCTTTAGCTCGCATCCTACGAGTTGCAGTCATACAAACTGCTGACAGTCACCACGATGCGAACGGCTGCTGATCCTGTCGTTTTCGGTGCCTCGTCGTCCGGGGCAAACGAATGTCGTTCGCCCATCTGGGCCTTTGGGTATCAGAAGACTCTGGTTCAGTCAGGGAGCACGCTGGAATATTTGCCCCTGCCGCACGTTTACTGCACACGCTTCGCCCGCATTCGCGTTCGCCATCGGACGATCCAGTTCTCGTTGTTCATAACGCATGCCTCGTTCGCCGCGCACTGGGTGGCAGCGGGTCTGCCTTTGCCTGGTTTACGTCATTCGCCCCACTGCTGCCGACGCTGTGCGACCCGCGTTCGAGTCGCAGGACTGCTGTGCTAGTGTCCGTTGCCCGGACACGGGCGAAAATTGCTTGCGGCGGCCGGCACGCGATGCGTGCAGCGACAACAGACGCGCCCGCCCCGCGGCTTTCGTGGAGAGCGAAGTCATGAATCCCCTCATGCAAAGTCTTACTCCGAAGTTCGGCTGGCAACCGTGCCAGCGCGTGGCCCGTGGAAAAGGCCGCGCGCTCAAACGCCTGTTGCTGACCACGCTTTACGGCGCCAGTCTCGCGCTTTCCTCAGCGGGCATCGCCGTTGCCGACGAACTCACGGCGCTGCTGCCGCCTTCGTTCGTCACCTCATCGACGGTGCCCACCAACGGTGACCTCAATCCGTACGGCATCGTATTCGTGCCCGACGGTTTCCCCCGCTACGGCACGATCGCAGCAGGTGACCTGCTCGTGTCCAATTTCAACAACGCGCAGAGCGCCGGCAACCTTCAGGGCAAAGGCACGACTATCGTCAAGATCGTGCCGCACGACAACCCGGTCACGTTCTTCCAGGGGCCGGCGCGTCTCGGTCTGAGCACCGCGCTTGGTGTGCTCAGGGCCGGTTTCGTACTGGTCGGCAATGTACCGACCAAGGACGGCACGTCCGCAACGGTCCAGCCCGGCTCGCTGCTGGTGATCAATCGAAGTGGCAGTCAAATTGCGGAATGGACGCCCGCGACTGCAAAGATCAACGGTCCCTGGGATCTGACGATCTTCGATGAGGGCGACCATGCAAAGGTATTTGTGTCCAACGTGTTGGATGGCACCGTCACGAGGCTCGACGTCAGCGTCGACGACGGCGGCGTCCATCTGAACCGCGCCACGAAGATCGCCTCCGGCTACGCATTTCGCGGTGATCCAGCAGCACTGGTCCTCGGACCCACGGGACTCGCCTACGATCCGCAACGCGATGTACTGTATGTCGCCTCGACCGCCGACAACGCGATCTTCGCGGTTTCCGGCGCGGGCAACTCGCAGCACGACGGCAGCAAGGGCGTGCTGATCTACGCGGACAATAAGCATCTGCACGGCCCGCTCGGCATGACCCTCGGACCGAACGGCCATCTGTTCGTCGCGAACGGCGACGCGGTCAACGCCGATCCGAAGCGGCCGAGCGAAATCGTCGAATTTACGCCGCAAGGCCGCTTCGTCGCGCAGTTTTCCATCGACCCGGCACCCGCTGGTCCGTTTGGAATCGCGTTTGGGCAGCCGCAGCATGAGTTCGTGCGCTTTGCGGCAGTCGACGACAACACGAACACCGTGACCGTCTGGCATCTGCCGTTCGAGAACGCGGGCCAATGAGGCATAACGCTGCACGCGGCGCATCACGCAAGGAAGGTGCGCGCGTGCAGTCTGTCAACGCAGATTCGCCGAAGTCGCGTTGCTGTCGCGAAGGGCCACCTGGGCGGTAATCTGCGGAATGGCTCGAAAGAGTGAATGACATTTGTACCCGGGCAGCTACCGACCAGGTGGCGCTCGGGCCATCGTTCGTCGAGGGTCAAAAGTGCCCATTCGTCGAAGTCGATAGCAGCCGTTCGCCGTCGCGCTGATAGCACGACCGACAGTGCCATCAGTGAAGCAATTGCAATGATCCGTCCGGTTCGCGCGCAAGTCGGGAGCACCAGTGCAGCGGCCCGCGTTCCTCCGTGGATCACGCGTCGTCGAGGCAAATATCCGTCATCGGAAATCGCCACAATGTGTGGCGGCCTTCCTTACCCCCTGTTTTGAACCGGGCTTCGGCAGGCGGCTAACTGTGCCAGTTCCATCTGCATCATTGTTCCATTCACCCAATGATACTAACCCCGCCATCAACAAAAACCGTATTCCCGGTCATCCTCCGAGCGTAGGGTGTCGCAAGAAACGCGCACGTATACCCCACGTCCATGATATCCACCAGTTCTCCAATCGGCGCGCGCGCGGCTGCTTCATTGAGCAGCAGATCAAAGTCCTTCAGCCCCGACGCCGCGCGCGTCTTCAACGGCCCCGGTGAGATCGGATGCACGCGAATGCGCCTGGGCCCAAGCTCATGCGCAAGATATCGGCACGAGGCTTCGAGCGCCGCCTTGACCGGCCCCATCAAGTCGTAATTGGGCACGACCCGCGCCGCGCCCAGATAACTCATCGCGAACAGCGAGCCGCCTTCGTTCATCAGCGGCGCCGCGAGTCGCGCCATCCGGATGAACGAGTGACACGAGATGTCCATCGCCTGGGCGAAGCCTTCGGCGGAACTGTTGAGAAGGCCGCCTTGCAGATCGTTCTTTGGAGCGAATGCAATCGAATGGACGGCGACGTCGAGCCGTCCCCAGCGCTCGCGAATCGTATCGAATACGCTTTCGAGTTGGCCTGGCTTCGAGACGTCGAGCGGTAGCAGCATCGACGCGCCGAGTTCTTCGGCGAGCGGTTCGACGTAGGCCTTTGCCTTGTCGTTCAGATAGGTCAGCGCGAGGTCCGCGCCCAGCTCACGGAATGCGCGCGCGCATCCGTAGGCGATCGAATATTCATTGGCAATACCAACGATCAGTACCTTGCGTTGCGCGAACGGCTGCGCGGAAAGCTTGTCCATGCTCATCCCTCCAGTCGTTCGAGCGTATGCCGGGCAATCATCAGTTCTTCGTTTGTCGGGATGACCCACACATCGACCGCGCTTTGCGTATCGTTGATGCGCGGTCCATGTCGAGCGTTCGCGCTCGCGTCCAGCGACACGCCGAGCCACGCTGCCAGGCGGCACACGCGCTCGCGTACGGGCGGCGCATATTCGCCGATGCCCGCGGTGAACACAATCGCATCGAGCCCGCCGAGCGCGGCCGCCAGCGATCCGAGTTCGCGCGAGATCCGGTAGCAGAACAGGTCGACTGCTTCGGCGGCGGCAGGTGCGTCGCTGGCGAGCAGCATGCGCATGTCGCTCGAAATGCCGGACACGCCGAGCAGCCCGGAGCGCTTGTACAGCAGCGAGCCGATCGCGTGAGCATCCATATGCGCTTCCTCGATCATCCACAACACCACGCCCGGATCGAGACAGCCAGAGCGCGTGCCCATCACGAGCCCTTCGACGGCCGTGAATCCCATCGTGCTCGCCATGCTCCGGCTGCCGTCCATTGCGGTCATGCTCGCGCCGTTGCCAAGATGCAGCACCACGGTTTTACCGCGCGCGGCCCGCTCGCTGTATTGCGGCAGCACGCTTGCGATGTACTCATACGACAGGCCGTGAAACCCGTAACGCCGCACGCCGTGGCTCGTGATGTCGGGCGGCAGCGCATAGCGTGTCGCGATTGCCGGTTGCGTGTGGTGGAACGCGGTGTCGAAGCACGCGATTTGCGGGACCTGAGCATTGCGCGCCGTGATCGAACGAATTGCCGCAAGGTTGTGCGGCTGATGCAGCGGCGCCAGCGGAACGAGCGCCTCGAGCGCGGCCAACACTTCTGCATCGACGCGCACCGGCTCGAAATAACGCTCGCCGCCATGCACGACACGATGCCCGACGGCCACCACGGTCGCGCCGCCCGCATGCGCGCGCAGCCAGTCGAGCAGAAACGCGATCGCATCGTCGTGGGCGAGCTGTTCGCCCGCAGGCCAGCGCCGGTCTTCGATCACTTCGCCGTTTTGCCGCTTCACCTGCATGCGCGGCGTGGTGTACAGCTCTTCGAGCTTGCCGCCCGCGATCGGCTCGAGCGTGCCGCCGCTCACCGAGAACGCATGAAATTTGATACTCGACGAGCCGGAATTGATGACGAGAATGACGTCCATGCCGACAACCCTCACGCGATGACCGCGGCAAGCTTCTCGCGCCGCGCAAGCGCGACCAGCGAAGCCACCGCGCAGGACGCGAGCCGCGTAATCACCGAGTCGGCGCGGCTCGTCAGAATGATCGGTACCTTCGCGCCGAGCACGATGCCCGCGGCATCCGCGCCCGCGAGAAACGACAGGCTCTTCGCCAGCACGTTGCCCGCTTCGAGGTCCGGAACCACAAGGATATTCGCTTGCCCCGCGACCAGCGACGCAATGCCTTTGATCTTCGCGGCCTCGAGGCTAATGGCGTTGTCGAGTGCGAGCGGCCCGTCGAGAATGCCCCCGGTGATCTGGTGCCGGTCCGCCATCTTGCACAGCGCGGCCGCGTCCAGGGTCGACGGTACTTTGGAGTTGATCGTTTCCATCGCCGACAGAATCGCGACGCGGGCCACCGGAAAGCGCAGCGCGTGCGCCAGGTCGATCGCGTTCTGCACGATGTCGCGCTTCTCGTCGAGCGTCGGCGAGATGTTGACGGCCGCATCGGTGATGATGAGCGCCTCCTCGTGGCCCGGCACATCCATCACGAAGCAATGGCTGACACGGCGCTCGGTGCGCAGACCCGTGGAGCGTGAGACCACTTCGGCCATCAGTTCGTCGGTGTGCAGCGAGCCCTTCATCAACGCCTGCGCCCGGCCTTCGTGCACCAGTTGCACGGCGGCAGCCGCGGCCGCATGGCTGTGCGGCACGTCGACGATGGGCAGGTCGCCAAGGTCGAGGTTGCCTTCCCGCGCCGCCGCCATGATCTTCGCGCGCGGCCCGACGAGGATTGGCGCAATCAGCCCGAGCCGGGCCGCCTCGATGACCGCCGACAGCGAATCGTGATCGACCGGATGCGCGACGGCGGTCGGCGTGGGCGGCAGCGTGGCCGCAAATGTAACGAGTCGCTCGTACTTCTCGCGGTGATGTTCCATATGCTAGACCCTCGACGGCTCACAACGTGGGTGGATGGGCAGACGTGCAGTGACGCGCGTTATTCGACCTTCTGATGAACCTCGTCACGCTGCGTCGTTTTCGCTTTCTCCGCGGATTTGAAAATCGCCAGCACGCGATCGAGATCGGCGCGTTCGTGCTCATCGAGGGGGAGCGTCGCGCAGAGCTTCTCCAGGTGGCGTGCGGCGGAGCGTACATCGGCCGGCGGCACGCCTTTCAGCAAGGCGGGCAGCGCGTCGATGGCGGCGTTGCTGTCGAAGCGCAGCAGCTTGGCCTGCTCGCGGACCACCTCCTTGAAAGCCAGAATTCCGCGATCGGATAGCGTGCCGAGCATCGCTCGCGCGAGATTGAAGCGCCGCTCGTCGGCTTCGCCGTGTGTGCGGCGCACGAACAGCAACGCGCGCATGCTCGCCTCGGCCAGGCCGCCCGCCGTCATCGCCGCGCGCAGGCGTTCGTGCTCGGCCGCGACCGACGCGTCGCGTTCTTCTGCCGCACCCGGCTGCGTCACTGCTGCGGTCTCTTCATTGCCAAGCGGGGCGGGAAGGCCAGCCATCGCCTGCAGCCACGGCGCGCCGTAAATGGTCTCGAACATCTGCTCGACCGCGGCATCGCGCATATCGCGGTAGTAATTGAGCGACGTTTCGATCGCGTTCGACATGACCGTCTGCATCTGCCAGAACGGATTGTCGGCGGCGACGCTCTTGCGCTCCTGCTTCACGTTCCCCGCCAGGTGGGCGACGCCCGACGCGAGCGGATTGCGGTCGGACCACCACTCATAGGGCACGCGCAGCGGGTGGGCCCGGCTTGTCAGATCGGCGGCCCACGGCGTCGCGCAAGCGTGCATCCACGGTTGCATGAAGCTGCGGTACAGGCCGAGATTGACGTTGGACACGTAAGCCGCCGTCGCGAAGCGACGGTCGCTTGCCGGGTCCGGCTGCACGATCGCGCGCACATCGTCGACGCTGCGCCGCGTGATGGCCAGCACGTGCTCGCCTCCGACCAGTTCCGCGTGAGGGGTGGCGGTGGTCTTGTTGCCCATCTGCGCTTCATACAGACCCGACGGGAGCAGATCGATCAGATCGACATTGCTGACGAACTCGCGATGCTCCTTACGTCCCGTGCTGCTGGACACAAAAATGCCGAGGTGTCCGATGCTGTCGTGCGTCGCATATACGATCGTCTGATCGTGGGCGCGCAGATCGGCGTCGTCGCGATACAGGTCGGTGATCCAGCCGAGCGCTTGTGGCGGCGGCGTGATGTTGTCGCCGTACGAGCAGAACACGACGATCGGCGAACGGATGTTGCGCAGATCGAGGCGAATCCCGTCCGATGTCACAATTTCGCCTTGAACGAGCCGGTTGCCGACGAACAGGTTATCGACGATGTACTGCATTTCGGCCGCGTTCAGAAACACGTGGCCGCCCCAGTACTTCTCGAAGCCCAGATAGCGCTGCGCCTCGGTGTCGATGTTCGCGTAGAGGTTGTACTGCTTGTCCCACAGCGTGTTGGCCGGGTTCATGTTCTCGAAGTTCTGCACCAGCCATGCACCGTCGAAGCGGCCGGCGCCGAGGTCGCCGGTGAGCGCGGTCAGCCACGAACCACCCAGCAGTCCGCCGGAATAGCGCATCGGATTCTTGCCGCGCCAGCCGGCCCAATACGACACCGGCGCGCCGGCGACGATGATCGGCCCGAACAGGTCGGGACGCATCGCGGCCGTCATCAGCACTTGCCAGCCGGCCTGGCAATTGCCGATCACGGCGGGCTTGCCGGGGCTGTCCGGATGTAATTCGATGACTTTTTCAAGGAACGTCGCTTCGGCGCGCATCACGTCTTCGACCGTCTGGCCCGGCACCGGGTCGGGCAGGAAGCCGACGAAATAGCACGTGTGTCCGGCGCGCAATGCGGCGCCGATCTCGCTATCGCGCTTGAATCCGCCGATGCCGGGTCCGTGCCCTGCGCGCGGATCGAACACGACGAATGGGCGCAGGCGGCCGGGATCGTGCGCGCTGACGGCGTCGCGGTCGGGCTTGAGGTCGTCGGGGGCGACGATGCGCACGAGACCATAGTTGACCGGCCGCGGCAACGTTCTTCCGTCGACGATCAGCTCGGCGCCGAAGTCGAGTACGTTCGGCGTGCGTTCGAGCAGGTGTGCCTGATACTGGTTGCCGCGTTCGCGCAGCACGTCGGCGAACAGTACGCCGCGTTGCCAGGCGTCGATGGAGTAGTCGACGGCGGCCTGCACGAACGGCAAGCCGTAGGGAACGGCGGGGGCGCTAAAGTCAGGCGAGGCGGGTAGCGGTTGTGACTGGGTCATGTTCGCTTCGAACTCCCTCAGATAGTCGGCCGGCCCTGAGGCATCCACGTTCGCGGTTTTACGCAGCTGGTGTGGAACTGGGCGAGACCTGGCGCGCCCTGTCAAAGGCGCGGTTTTCACCAGGATCAGCGATAAAACGGATTGCACGGCTACGCGGGTTGTCACATGCGTGACACGGAGTCGCAACCGCATGTGTTGCACCGCATCAACCAAACCAGTTTAGACGGTGAAGTTTCGACTGGCAAACCGGAAATAACCCGCAAATGCGCAGTGCGCGCGCAACGCCGGCTCGCGCGGCGCGCATGGACCGACGCAGTCGCATTACGCGGAACCCGACGGCAGCGTATTCGCGTTGCGCTTGAAGCGATCCACGAGGAAGTCGATGAATGCCCGCGCGCGCGCCGATTGATTGCGTTTGTTCGGGTAGTAGACAAACAGGTCGGCTGATGGCTGCGCGAATTCCGGAAGAACGATCCGCAAGCGCCCGCTTTCCAGATACTTCGCGAGATCCCATTCCGATCGCACGAGAATGCCGTGACCGTCGAGCGCCCAGCCGAGCACGATGTCGCCGTCGTTGCTCGACAGCATGCCGTGCACCTTCACCGCGTGTGCGTCGCCGTTCTGGACGAGACGCCAGATGCCGTACGCGTCGTCGTTCTGACGATGAACGATGCACTGATGATCCGCCAGATCGGCAAGCGTTCGAGGCGTGCCGTGCAGTTCCAGATAGCGTGGCGACGCGCACAGGAAGCGGCGGTTCGACATCACCCGGCGCGCGTTGAGCCGTTTGTCCGGCAACTCGCCGAAACGGATCGCCAGGTCTACACCGCTTTCGACCAGATCAATTGGCCTGTCCGTAACGTCCAGTTGCACTTCGACGTGCGGGTAGCGCTTCGCGAACTCGGAGACGAGCGGTGCGATCGTGTTGCGCCCGAACCCCAGCGTCGCATTGATCCGCAGCAACCCTCTAGGCACCGACCGGCTGGATGAAACGACTTCCTCCATCTCCCGCACATCGTTCAGGATGCGCGTCGCGTACCCCAGATAGGTCTCGCCTTCGGCCGTCAGACTGATGCTGCGCGTCGTTCTGTTGACGAGCCGCACGTCCAGACGCGCCTCCAGTTGCGCGAGCCTTTTGGTGGCGGCCGGCGGGGTGATGTCCATGTCGCGCGCGACGGCGGACAGGTTGCCGTGCCGCGCAAGCAGGACAAAAAATTCCAGCTGGGACGACAGATCGTTTTTCACCTTGAGTTAATAAAGAAGTGACTTTAGGTGAATCATAACGCCGGCCTTCGCGAATAACCTACGCACTCCCACAGCCCGTTGCTTCGACAACCGGCCGTACTACACGGAGACATCCATGAGAATCGTTGAAATCCGCGAAAAGACCGTTCCGATCAGTTCCCCGATCCGCAATGCCTACATCGACTTCAGCAAGATGACGCTGAGTCTCGTCGCTGTGGTGACGGACGTGATACGCGACGGGCAACCGGTCATCGGTTACGGCTTCAATTCCAACGGGCGCTACGGTCAGGGCAAGCTGATGCGCGAGCGCTTCATTCCACGCATCCTCGAAGCCGATCCCTCGACGCTCGTCAATTCGAAAGGGGACAATCTCGACCCGCACAAGATCTGGGCGACGATGTTCATGAACGAAAAGCCGGGCGGTCACGGCGAGCGCTCGGTAGCGATCGGCACGATGGACATGGCGATCTGGGATGCGGTCGCGAAGATCGAAGGCAAGCCGCTGTTCCAGTTGCTGGCCGATCGCTATGGCAACGGCCAGCCCGAGCGCAAGGTTTTCGTCTATGCGGCGGGTGGCTATTACTACCCGGGCCAGGATCACAGCAAGCTGAAAGACGAAATGCGCAGCTATATCGATCGCGGTTATACGGTCGTGAAGAAGAAGATCGGCGGCGCGTCGCTCGACGAAGACCTGCGCCGCATCGACTCGATACTGAGCGTGCTCGGCGACGGACAGAGACTTGCCGTCGACGCGAACGGCCGCTTCGATCTCGACACGGCCATCCAGTACGCAAAGGCGCTGTCGCAATACGACCTGTTCTGGTACGAGGAGCCGGGCGACCCGCTCGACTTCGAACTGCAGGCGATCCTGCGCAACTACTACGACAAGCCGATGGCCACCGGCGAGAACCTGTTCTCGATGCAGGACGCCCGTAACCTGATCCGCTACGGCGGGATGCGCCCGGATCGCGACTGGCTGCAATTCGACTGCGCGTTGAGCTACGGCCTCGTCGAGTATCTGCGCACGCTCGACATGCTGCATCAGCATGGCTGGTCGCCGAGCCGCTGCATTCCTCACGGCGGGCATCAGATGTCGCTGAACATCGCAGCCGGCCTGGGTCTGGGCGGCAACGAATCGTATCCGGATCTGTTCCAGCCATATGGCGGCTTTCCGGACGGCGTGAAAGTGGACAACGGCTATATCACCATGCCCGACTTGCCGGGCATCGGCTTCGAAGGAAAAGCCGATCTGATTGCCGAGATGCGGAAGTTGTCCGCTTAAGCGGCCGGCACCCACGCGCCGATCCGACGAATCGGCGCAGCGTTAAAACAATAAAGAAAAACGCAGGCGAGATCCGGCCGTACTCGCGGCGGCGTGATGCGCTGCCGCGAGCGACTGGTCCGGACTTCAATGGAAGACGCCACGCATAGGAGACAGACATGCGGGTTGCAAAGATCGGAAAATATCTCACCAGACTCTATGTGCAGGTTCTAATCGGTATCGTGGCCGGCATTCTTGTCGGACACTTTTACCCGGATATCGGTTCGCAACTCAAACCGCTCGGCGACCTGTTCATCAAACTGATCAGGATGCTGCTCGCGCCGATCATCTTCGCGTCGGTGGTGGTCGGCATTGCGCGGATGAACGACCTGCACGAGGCGGGTCGAGTGGGCGTCAAGGCGGTGCTCTACTTCGAGGTCGCGTCGACGATCGCGCTGATGATCGGTCTCGCGATCGTGGACGTGATCCGGCCCGGCAGCGGCATGAACATCGACCCCGCGCATATCGACAGTTCGGCGATTGCCAGCTATACCCACGCCGCGCAGCAGCACGGCATGCTCGATTTCTTCATGAGCATCGTGCCGACCAGCATCGTCGGAGCGTTTGCGAACGGCGAGATTCTGCCCATCATTTTCTTTTCGGTTCTTCTCGCTATTTCCCTCGCCAAGCTCGGACCGCGCACCGCGCCGTTCGTCGATATGCTCGACATGTTCTTGCAGGGCATGTTCGGCGTGGTGCGTATCGTGATGTACGTCGCGCCGATCGGCGCATTCGGCGGCATGGCATTCACGATCGCGAGGTACGGCATCGGCACGCTGGCATCGTTCGGTCAACTGATGCTGTGCCTCTACCTGACTTCGATTTTCTTCGTGGTCGTGGTGCTTGGACTGGTGATGCGCATGTGCGGACTGTCCTTGTGGAAGTACCTTCGCTACATCAAGGACGAAATCTTCATTACGCTCGGCACCGCGTCGACCGAAGCTGTGTTGCCGCAAATGCTCATCAAGATGGAAAAGCTCGGCTGCTCGCGCCCGGTTGTCGGCATGGTATTGCCGACCGGCTACACCTTCAATGCCGATGGAACCGCGATCTACCTGACGATGGCCGCGATGTTCGTCGCGCAGGCGATGAACATTCACCTGACGATCTGGGACCAGTTGCTGCTGCTCGGGGTGTTGCTGCTCACGTCGAAAGGCTCGGCGGGCGTGGCCGGAGCAGGCTTCGTCGCGCTGGCCGCGACGCTCGCCAGCATGCACAAGATCCCTGTGTCGGGACTGGTGTTGCTGTTGGGCGTCGACCGCTTTCTGAACGAGGCCCGTGCGGTGACCAATCTGATCGGCAATGGCGTGGCGACCATCGTGGTCGCGCGTTGGGAAGGGGCGCTCGATATGAACCGGGCGCGCGCCGTGCTCAACCGGGAATCGGCTGGAGGAACCGACGCATCGAAGGCTGCTGATCAGGAAGCGCGGGAGCGGCCGGTCGCCGCGAAGGAACCGCTGATCCGCTCGGGCATGCATTGACTGGTGGAGGAACGGCCACTGTTTCCATGTGACTCACAGCAGGGCGCTTTGCCATAGCGTCCTGCTCCCGCGCGCGTATCCTCATGCGATGACTTGCACTAATCCGCCACGACCTTTTTCAATAGTTCTGTTCGCCTGTAATAAACTTGCTTATGAAGAAGCAGCGCGGCCGTGTCCACAAGCGCTCCCTAAGCCAAGACGGGTAAACAAACATGTCATATTTCGGAATCGGTCTTCACGTCATCATCGCAATCTGCTTTGCGGTGCACGCGGTACGTACTCAGCAGGGCCTCTATTGGCTGTTCATCCTGTTTGTTTTTCCGATGCTGGGTAGCGTGGTGTATTTATTCGCCGTCTACCTGCCGAGCCTGCGTCAATCGCGCGGCGCACGCGCAGCCACGCAGGCCATCACTCAGTTCGTCGACCCCAATCGCGCCGTGCGCGAGGCGCGCGCTGAATTCGACCGCGCACCCACCGTTCAGCACCGTATGCGGCTCGGTGAAGCGTTGCTCGCGGCCGGTAATGCCGGCGAAGCACTCGAACACTATCAGGCTGCCGCGAACGGCCCGTTTGCGAACGACCCCGCGTTGCTGCTCGGCCTGGGGCGCGCGCAGTTTGCGATGGGCGACCCCGCGGCCGCCGACGCGACCTTGACGAAACTCTTCGCGGCTCACCCGCAGGCCCGCAATCAAGGTGAACCGGCGCTGCTGTATGCACGCACGCTTGCCGCGCTAGGAGCCCCTGGCGCGCGCGCGGCGTTCGAGCAGTCGTTGACCTGCGCGAGTGACGTGGCCCCGCGCTGTCTGTTCGCGGACTGGCTGGCCGCGCAAACCGATGCGGCGGATCGCAAGCGGGCCGACGACCTGTACAAGGAAATCGTTCAGGACGCCAAGCACTGGCCGCGCCACGCAAGGGACCATAACCGCGAATGGCTGCAACGCGCGCAGGCAGCGCTGGCGACGGGGTCGGCGCATCGATGAAAGAGGGTTATGCCGGTTGAAGGCGCGCGCGGCTTGTTCGAGCCGCCGCTGCGACTTTTCTACCGAACGCGCCGCGGCACGCCGATTTTTTTCTTCATCGCCGCGACGAACTTTTCAGTCACCGCCGGCAAAGTGCGCCTACGCTTTTTGATCAGCGTAATGGGACGTTCGAACGCCCGATCTCCGATCGGGCGCGCGACCAGCCCTGGTTCCGCGAGAACTTCGCGAGCCGAGCCAGGCAGAATCGTCACGCCCAGCCCGCCGCGAACCATTGCGACCGCGGTCATCATGTACGTCGGCTCGCACGCGATGTCGGGCGTATAGCCGCTGCTTGCAAACGCGGCGTCGACCACGGCCCTCACGCTCGTACCCTGCGCGGTCAATACCAGCGGCACGCTGGCAAGGTTTTCGAGCTTGACGTGCCGCCCGCGCGCCAACCGGTGCTCCTTCGGGCATACGACAACGAGGCGATCGACACCGGCGTGCAAAACTTCAAAATCCGTATCGGACAGATCGCCGCCCGTCAGCCCGATGTCGACTTCCTCGCTGCGCACTAAGGTATTCACCATATCCGCGACGACATCGCGAATGTAAAAGCGCGCGCGCGGCACCTCGTTCTTCAGATCCTGGATCAACTCGGGCAACACGCTCGCGGCGAATGTCGGCAGGCACGCGACTCTCACTGTACCGCTCGTGCCGTCGCCGAGCGCCCGCGCGTCGCTCAATACGTGCTCCATGTCGTGAAGCGACTTTTGCAACGCGGGCAACAGCTCCCGGCCCGCGGGCGTCAACGCGACGTTCCTGCTGTTGCGGTCCAGCAGCCGCACGCCGACCGTCTGCTCCAGACGGCGAATCTGCACGGTCAACGCGGGCTGCGAGACATTCAGGCGGGTCGCCGCGCGCGTGAAGCTGGCCGCGTGGGCCACGGCGATGAAAGCGCGAATATCGCGGAAGGTCAGATCCATTATGTTTTCTGATTGTTGCGATCAAATCATTTCAATTGATTTATTGTAGGCGTGAAATTACGCTGGGTCACATTAAAAAACAGATTGGAGACAAGCTCATGCTTCCATTGTTGGGGCTGGCCACCATCGTTGTCCTGCTCGGGGCGATCCTTTCGAAACGCATGTCGCCGCTCGTCGCGCTCATCATCGTGCCGATCGCGGCTTCGCTGGTTGGCGGCTTCGGGTTTCAGACCAGCAAGTTCGTAATCGACGGGCTGAAGAGTCTCGCGCCGGTCGTCGGCATGTTCGTGTTCGCGATCCTGTACTTTGGAACCATCACCGAAGCGGGCACGCTGGACCCGATCATCGACCGGATACTGCGGGCCGTCGGCACGATGCCGACGCGCATCGTGATGGGCACGACGCTGCTCGCGCTATTGATTCATCTGGACGGCTCGGGCGCGGTGTGCTTTCTGGTGACGATCCCCGCGATGTTGCCGCTCTACGATCGCTTGAAAATGGATCGGCGCGTACTGGCCGCCGCGGTGTCGATGGCGGCGGGCATCAACTTTCTGCCGTGGACCGGGCCGATGATCCGCGCGTCGGCGTCGCTGCATCTTCCTGTCTCCGCGCTGTTCAATCCGCTGATTCCCGTGCAGATCGTCGGACTGGTCTTTGTGTTCGGCATGGCATTCTGGCTCGGCCGGCGCGAGGAGAAGCGCCTCGGGTACTTCGGCACGGACGGCGCGGTGCCGATGCCCAGGCGTGAACTCACCGCTGAAGAACAGGCCCTGCGCCGGCCGAAGAACTTCTGGTTCAACATCGTCCTGACCGTGGTGGTGCTCGGCACGATGGTCGTGTTGGGTGAGAAGGTCCCGCCGGCGATCATGTTCATGGTGGGGTTGTGCATCGCGTTGATGGTGAACTATCCGAACGTGGACACGCAGCGCAAGCGAATCGATGCACATGCGCGCGCCGCGCTGATGATGGCCGGCATTCTTCTCGCAGCGGGCGTTTTCACCGGCATCATGCAGGGCAGCGGCATGCTCAAGGCGATGGCGCAGGCCGCCGTCGGCTTCGTGCCTCAGGCAATGGCGAGCCACATCCCCATCGCGCTCGGTCTCGTTTCGATGCCGCTGAGCATGCTGTTCGACCCCGATTCGTTTTACTTCGGCGTGCTGCCCGTGGTGGCCGAAGTCGCGGGACAACTCGGTGTGCCGGCGGTGCACGTCGGTCAGGCCGCCTTGCTGGGCCAGATGACTACGGGTTTTCCGGTGAGCCCGCTCACGCCCGCGACGTTTCTCGTCGTCGGCCTGTGTGGCATTGATCTCGCCGACCACCAGAAATTCACGTTCCCGCTGCTGTTCGGCGCGTCGATCGTCATGACGATCGCGTGCGTCGTGCTCGGCGTCTTTCCTCTGTGAAGCTTTTTCGACAGGCGGTATCCGTATGACGACAACTCAACCCCAACGCCGCGTGCGCATCGGCGCAGGCGCGGGTTATTCCGGCGACCGGATCGAGCCCGCGGTCGAACTGGCCGAATACGGCGCGCTCGACTATCTAGTGTTCGAATGTCTTGCCGAGCGCACGATCGCGCTCGCGCAGCAGAGCCGGCGCAAAGACCCGGCGCTTGGCTACGATCCGCTGCTGGAGGCGCGCATGAAAGCGGTGCTGCCGGTCGCAGCGCGTCACGGCGTGCGCATCATTTCCAACATGGGCGCGGCCAACCCGAGAGCGGCCGCGCAGAAGACCGCCGAGATCGCGCGCGAACTCGGACTCGACGGTCTGAAAATAGCCGCCGTCACCGGCGATGACGTGCTCGACATCGTGCAGCGAGGCAATTTCCATTTCGAGGAATCGGGAGAAAGCGTCGCTTCGTTCAATGACCGCATCGTGTCGGCCAATGCCTATCTGGGCGCCGCGCCGATTGTCGCCGCGCTCGCGGCCGGCGCGGATATCGTGTTGACGGGGCGTGTGGCGGATCCGTCGCTTTTCACGGCGCCGCTGATCCATGAGTTCAGCTGGAAAATGGACGACTGGAACACGCTAGGTCAAGCGACCGTGGTCGGGCATCTGCTCGAATGCGCGGGCCAGGTCACGGGGGGCTATTTCGCCGACCCAGGCTTCAAGCATGTGCAGAAGCTCGCGCGCCTCGGATTTCCGATCGGCGAAGTCGGCGAGGACGGTTCCGTCATCGTGACGAAAGTGGCGCATGCGGGCGGCCGCGTGACCGAGGCGACCTGCAAGGAGCAACTGATCTACGAGATTCATGACCCGGCCAGGTATTTGCAACCCGATGTCGTCGCTGACTTCACCGGTGTTCGTGTGACCGAGGAAGCGCCGGATCGCGTCCGTGTGAGCGGGGGGCGCGGCACGCCGCGGACCGATACGCTCAAGGTGTCGGTGGCTTATGTCGATGGCTATATCGGGGAAGGGCAGATATCGTATGGGGGTCCCGGCGCGGTCGAAAGAGGCCGGCTGGCACTCGATGTCGTCAGGGAAAGGTTGCGACTCACCGGCGTCGACACGAGCGAGCTGCGCTTCGATCTGATCGGCGTGAACGCTTTGCACGGCGACGCTTTGGGCGCCTGCGATGCGCAGCCGTATGAAGTGCGCGCACGCGTGGCCGGACGGACGGCGTCGGCGGCGGAAGCCGTGAGAATTGGCAACGAAGTCGAAACGCTCTATACGAACGGTCCGGCCGGAGGCGGGGGCGTCACCAGGCTGACGCGAGAAGTGCTTGCGGTTCAATCCGTGCTGCTACCGCGCGTCGACGTCAATCCGGCATTCGAGTTTGTGGAGGCATGAGATGAAACTGCGAGAGCTGGCCCATTCCAGAACTGGCGACAAGGGCAATACGCTGAACGTGTCGGTCATTTGTTATGACCCGCGTCACTACGAGCATCTGCGGCGCGAGTTATCCGCGGACCGCGTGAAGTTGCATTTGCGTGAGGTCGTGCGTGGCGATGTCGTTCGCTACGAACTTCCGCATCTTGCGGCATTCAACTTTGTCCTTGGCGATGCGCTTGGCGGCGGTGTCACGCGTTCGCTCGCCCTCGATGCGCATGGCAAGTCTTTGAGTTCGGCGCTGATGAGTCTGGAGATTGTCGACTTGCCTTAGCGGGAGTCGATATGCAACATGCCGTCGGCGTGAAAGCGGACGGCATGTTGTCAGTGCTGCTGTGTCAGTGCTGGCGTAATGGGTCGCTCACAATTGAGCGTGGTCCGCTGACGCCAGCAACTCAAGCATCAGAAGCGATGACGAATGCCGACGCGAAATGCCAACTGGTCGTCCGCGCCCACACCCGACGGGCCGAAGAAGCTCGTGCTGGAGCCGATCTGAGCCTGCACGTCCTGTGTACCGTTGCGACCCGAAGCCGCCTGGTAAATACCCAGCGCGTAAACGTCCGTACGCTTGCTCAACGAGTAGTCGACGCTCAGGTTGCCCTGATTCCAATGCCCGCTGTTGGCATTGCTCAAATGCATGTACGTATAACCCGCACCGACCGTGAGCGCGGCGTTGAACGCGTATTTCGCGCCTGCGTCATAGGCGGTGAACGTGGTTGCCGAACTCGTCACCGTTTCGAAACGCGTGTTGGTGTAGAGCGCCCACAGCGTCGCCGCGCCGATCACGTACCGGCCGCCCACGCCGAACGTGCGCAGGTCGCGCACATTGCCCATCGACACGTTCGCGATCGTGGTCGAGAAAGCCGGGATCGCCTGGCTCGGGTAACGGATGTCCGTGTACGCCGCGCCGACGCTGATCGGGCCATTCGCGTAGTTGGCGCCGAAGCTGTAAGCACGCGACGAACCCGCGACCGTGCCGTTTGCCGGTGCGCCCGCGAAAGCGCCTGCCTGGTTGGAGAAGCCATACAACGCGCCGAACGTGAAACCGGCGAAGTTCGCGCTGCTGAATTTGACGGCGTTGTTGATCCGGCTCGAGGTCAGCTGATCGACATCGTTGATGTGGTAGGCGTAGTTGCCTGCAACGGTCTGGCTACCCGTGGAGTAGGTGCCGCCCAGATAGTCGGTCGAGAACGAGTACTGACGCCCGAAGGTCAGCGAGCCGATACCGTTTTGCGACAGACCGACGAACGCCTGACGACCGAACATCGCACCGCCCTGGCCGAGCGTGCCGCTGCCGCTGTTAAAGCCGCTTTCGAGCACGAACAGCGCCTTCAGGCCACCGCCGAGCTCTTCGCTGCCGCGCAGGCCCCAACGGCTACCCGAAGCAACGCCGTCGTCGTACTTGACGAGGGAACCGTTACCCGTGCCGGCACGCGCATTGTTCACATAGCTGATACCGGCGTCGATCAAGCCATAGAGGGTGACACTGCTCTGAGCTTGAGCGCCGAGCGACACGCCGCCGAGGACTGCGGTTGCGAGGATGGCCTTTTTCATTTTTCCTTCTTCTTTTGCGATGGATGCGTGGCGCGTGTTGACATGCGCGGCGGCAACCAGGGTTGACAAATAGCGTTGACAAGCAGGGCACGCATGAACCGAGCGCCCACGACCAAGCCGCACGAGAACGCGCATGGATGATGTCGGTGTCGGGGAGATGCGAGTGAACGGGGGCGAAACGAAAACCGGCTAGTGCGCAGTTGAACGTATTGCTCCGTTATATCTTTAATAATATAACGGTATGTTATCTTTCCGTAAACGACTTCACGGCGATTGTCGTCCTTTCTGACACACAGTGCCGCATAGTGAGCCTATGCGGCACGTAGACACCGGATCACCCGCTCGTTATATTCATCGGGATATAACCGGAGCGGATTGATGGACGCAGCAGCGAAGCAGGCGGTCGGAAGCAGATACGTGATCGACTCGATGAAACTCGCGAGGGACAAGACGTGGGAGGTGGTCGACCAGTTGCGCGCCGCCGTGCGGCCGGGCATGTTCGAATCGGAAGCTATCGCGCATTGCGAGAAACTACTGATCGAACTTGGCATGGACCGCATCTGGCATCCGGTTCTCGTGCGGTTCGGTGAAAACACGCTGAAAAAATTCAACCAGCGCTCCGACGGCGACTCGCGTCTCGAAGATGACGATATTTTTTTTATCGACCTCGGGGTCGTGTGGGACGCTCATGAAGGCGATGTGGGTGCGACCTTCGTAGTGGGCGATGATGCGCAGATGAAAGCATGCGCTGCCGCCGTGAAGACCGTGTTCGACGACGTCGAGCGGCATTGGCGCGAAACCGGCGCAGGAGGCAAAGCGCTATACGACTATGCGGCACAACGGGCTGACGCATTGGGTTGGCGTCTGAACCTGGACATCAAAGGCCATCGCGTCAGCGATTTTCCGCACGCAATTACAAGGCGGGCAATCTCGGCGATTTCGACCCGTATCCGGACCCCGGCTTATGGATACTCGAAATACAACTGGCGCATCCGACGCGACGATTCGGCGCGTTCTATGAAGACCTGCTCATATAAGCACTATTAGGAAAGCGCGCGGCATTCATTCACCCGAATCGCCCCGCGCTGGCCGATTCCCTATTCGACGATACCAATCAGATTGTCGATGTCTGTCTGAATACGTATTTGCGCTTCCAGCACGGCAGCGTCACGTGTATTGGCAACGAGTGGGAGCATTAATCCGGAGCCTTTGAATTCAGCCTGGAAATGCACCCATGCCGCGTATGAACAGACACCGGATGCCTTTTGCACGAGGTTGACGGTTACGTCGTAGGTGCGTTGCTTACCGTGCTTGCGGGTGTATTGAAAGCGGCTTAGTACGGGTTTGTACATCGCGTCTCCTTGCCTGGCCGATTGTGTTTGGCGCTATTGCGCCGGGATGCAAAGTGCTTTGGAGAGAGTCGTCAATTATGGGCCGTCTCGTCCACGGTTGATGATTTGCCGAATGGGCACCGAGGCATCGGCTCGCCATCCACCAAAGCACTCGCACAACGCACAGCAAACTCGTATGCACAGGCAGGGCTTGCGAACGGACCAAGATCACCCAGTGAGGTGGATTCGCCGTCTTCCTTCAAAATGCAGGCGCGGCCGACGAACATGTGACCATGTCTGATTGCGGACGCCTGGATTGCTGCGCCACGGTGAAACAGAACCATTGGATGTCCTCCTTTCGCGGATTGAAGAAAGGACATTGTAATGTTTCATTTTTGCGTGTGGTAAATGTTACCTTTTTGCATGAGGCGCTTACCTCAAGGATGTCAGCGGACAAAGCGCGGCGTCGGGCAATCAGCAGGTGGTGGCGGCAGGCATGCGGCACCGGTTCCCACACTAGGCGTGGCGTGCGCCGGGGTGCGCGCCGCTTGAACGGGGTGGCGATGAGCGGTTTCCCTACTTGAGACCGTTGAGACCGTCCTTGCGTGTATGATAATGATTCTCATTAATAAACTTGAATCGCGCACGCCGTTTCGTTGAACCATGGGGAATGTTTTGATCGTCGTGTCGGCATTGGCCGGCGCGTTGCTGTTCTATGTCAGCGCGCCAGGCCAGCGCTGGTTGCGCGCGCCGTGGCCTGCGCGACCGGCGCGCCTCGCGGCGACTATGTGCGTCGCGCTGTCGCTCGCTTGCGCGGCGCGTGCGTTGCTGCCGGCCACGTCGTTGTCGGTCGTCGTTACGACGCTGATGGCGAGCCTCACCTCGTATCCGTTCATCGGCGCGCTGATCGAACGCCGCCGTGCGCGGCGTGCCGGCCGATGACGCGCGCGTCCACGTCCCGGCGCGCAGCGACTTCGATCGAGCGCGGCCTGATGACGAAGTTCGTGGCCGGGGTAGTCGGCGGCTTCGGTTTGGCGATTGCGGCGAGTGCGCTGTTCACGCGGCTGTCGCCGGGCGGCCTGACGGCGGCAAGCAAGTTCCACGTGACGATGTGGCTTGTGCCGCCGCTGTGGATCGCGATCGCTTCCGCGTCGTTCATGTTTCGTAGTGGCGCGCGCGATCGGCTGGCTTGCGTTCGCCAATCTGGCCGCGTTTGCGCTGGTTGCGCTCTGTCAGCGCTGGCCGCTCTAGCGTTTAGCCCCTTCTTTCAGCCGCTTATTTTCAGCGTTGGCTTCGCGAGTGGTCCGCCGCCCGCTTCATCTCCGTTTCCACATGCGCAGCGACATTCTTCGCGTCTACAAGACCGTTCATACCTGGACCGGCATCGTCGCCGGTCTGCTGCTTTTCATCGCGTTCTACGCGGGCGCGCTCACGATGTTCAAGGACTCGCTGAGCGCCTGGACGACGCCGCCGGCCGTCGTCGACCTGCCGTCGGTGCCGCTCGGACGGGCCGATGCGTTGATCGAGCGCACGCTCGACGCGCATCCGGCCGCGCGCAAGCTGTTCACGCTGACGCTCGTCGACGAGGACCACGTGCGGCTTTCGTGGCAATCCGCGCCGGGGCAGCGCTGGGATGCGTGGCTCGACGAACAGGGTCAGGTGCACGCCGCGCAAAGCAAGCCCTCGGACGCGGCGCGCTTCATCGACTTGCTGCACATGACGGCAGGAGTGCCGGGCGGCTACGCCATCGGCGTGGGCGTGATGGGTGTGGTTTCGCTGCTGTACGGGCTCGCGCTGGTGTCCGGCGTGATCGTGCTGCTGCCGACGCTGGTGAAGGACCTGTTCGCTTTGCGCATCGGCAAGAATCTGAAGCGGATGTGGCTGGATGCTCACAATGCGGTCGGCATTCTGAGTCTGCCGTTTCATCTGGCGATGGCGTTGTCGGTGGTCGCGTTCGGTTTGAGCGACTATATCTTCGATGTGCAGGACAAGCTGATCTACGAGGGCGCGCTCAAGCCGATGATGGTCGCGCAAAACCCTTACTTCGCGAAGGCGCCGAGCAAAAGTACGTTTTGTGGAGCGTGTCTGTCGCTCCTGACCACCGCCGACTCGCGGAACGACCCTTGCTGCAAGGTTTCTTCATTGACCTGACACGGAGGCTCGACGCATGAAACCTTATATCGTCGCTCACATGATGTCGTCGCTCGACGGCCACAGTCTGACGGACGGCTGGCATCTCGACTACGCCACCGACCTGTACGAAAACACCGCAGCCGGTTTCGAAGCCGACGGCTGGATCTGCGGACGCGTGACCATGCAGGAGATTTCGCACGGCACCGATTACCCGAAAGGTCTCGCGAAGGGCGCGCTGCCGCGCACCGATCATCTCGTCGAACGCAAGGCGGCCCAGTACGCGATTTCGATCGATCCGCAGGGCCGCGTCGCGTGGAGCGGCAACACGGCGCTCAAGTCGCACGTGATCGAAGTGCTGACCGAACAGGTCGCCGACGACTACCTCGCGTACTTACAGTCGATCGGCGTGTCTTATCTGTTCGGCGGCAAGAGCGCGCTCGATCTCGATCGTGTGGTGCAGACGCTGGCGCGCGAACTCGGCGTGAAGAAGCTGATCGTCGAAGGCGGCTCGCATGTGAGCGGGGCGTTCGTGAACGCGGGACTCGTCGACGAAGTGAGCGTGCTGATCCTGCCGCTGGTGGATGGGCGCAGCGAGCATCCCTCTTCATTCGAAGTGTCGATGGACAACTGGCGGGCGCCTGCGTATCTGAAGCTGACATCGGTCGAGAAAACGAAACACGATGCGGTGTGGCTGCGCTATACGAAAGCGTGAATGAAATGAAACGCGCGGCAGGGTGGAAATTAGCTCCACGCTGCCGCGCCGTGTTTCACACGTGCCCGGAACTGACCGGGCGTGGTCGATCAACTCTTCGTATGCGCTGTCGACAACCATCCGCCGTCGACGCCGATCTGTGCGATCTGTTTGGCCACCGCATCGCCGAGGCGCTTCGCGTCCGATGACACGCCGGCCCGTTTGGTTTCGGATACGGCGTGTAAGCCGCCGCCCACTGCCGCCGTCGTCGCGATGGCGCCTGCGGCCGCGCCCACGCCCGCGGTTTCGGCCATACCCGGCGCCTTGCCGCTGTCCGAGTCGGCGGTGAAGCTTTGCACGAGACGCGGCGTGCCGCCGGCGGGCTTATACAGAATCTGCACCGCGCTGCTCACCTGGCTCTTGCCCGCGCCGAGACCAATCAGCACCCGGCGGCGGCGGTTGCCGGAGTCGATCGTATCGAAGCTGCCTTGCACGAGCAGCACGTTCTGGTCAGCGGGCGCGGGGACATCCGCGCGAATCGCATGCAGACCCAGCGCCTGCAGTTGATGCACGATTTCGTCGGCGACCTGCTCGCGTACCTGGTCCGCTTCCGCGACCTGCTTCTGCTCCGCCGACGAATCGCCGCCGTGCGCTTTCAATTTCTGCAGCATGCCGCCGCCGTCGAGTTTGACCTGATCGGGATTGGCGTCGAACGTGTAGACATAGATGGTGTCCGGGCGCACTTGCGGCTGCGCGCTCGCTTCGCTCGTGTTTCTGATGCTGCTGCCGGCGCAACCGGTCAGCAACGCCGTGCAGCAGACCATCGCCACGCAGACCAAACGGGTGGCGTTCTTTTTGAGGAAATTCACTGAAGTCAACATGTTCATCCTGTCGTCGGCACGCGGTGCCGGAATGTTCGAACGTATCAGCCGATGATCGGGCAACCGTGGGATCGTTGATCATCGGCGAACGTATTCGCACGTGAAGCACCCTTGATCTCATGCGTCCTTGTTTCGTACGCACCGGCAGCGAAACGAAGTATGGGCAAATCGCTCGCCGAACTCCATTCAGCAATTATTTCGAGTGATGTCACGCGCAAAAGCGGCGACGTGCGCGGTTGTGTGGCGCGAGAAGAAAGCGGATGGGCCGTGCCAGAAGTGGCGTGCGAGTGGTGCTCAGCCTTGGCGGCGAGCGGGGTGAAGCGGTGCCATCGCGCGCGGTGCGCCGCGAAAATCGCGTATCAGTTCAAGGCAAGCTTGACGATGCAGCCCAGAACGAAGATGAGCAGCGCGGCGGCGACCAGCAGATTCAACGGATAGCGCATTCTTCACAGTCCCTGGCATGTCAGTGCTGTAATGCTAGCCACCTGGCGGAAGATGAAAAAGTGGGCAGTGAGGCAATAATGTGGGACAGCCAACGCAGCGAGTCGAACGCATGCGCGACTCGGGGAGGGTGACGCTTCCAGGCCTGAGTGAGGGCGTTGAATAGCGCCGCGCCGCTTTTAACAGCGACGCGGCGCAAGCGCTCGTAGCGAACGGATGTGCGTGACGAACGAACTTATTGCGGTTGCGCCGGCGCACCATGTGGCGCCTTGTTCGCCGCAGTCAGGTCTTCCGCGAGACTAGTGCGCAGCGTCGCGATTGCCTGCTCCGGATTGGCGGGCTTCAACTGCTCGCGAGCCAGTGAATCATAGATGTAGTGGCGCAGCAACGGGTCCTGCGTCTTGCTCAGCACGTCGTGATACACCGCGACTATGTCACCCGGATGTCCGCTCATCGCATAGAGGCGGCGCAGTTGCTCCAGATCGTTGATCACCGCGAAGCTCGGACCCCTCGGACCCATCATCGGGCCCATCGCGCGATGCGGCGGCGCTCCGTCGCCGCGCGGCGACTCGCCGTGCATCTGGGGGGCTGGCGGTGATGCCTCCTGCGCGAATGCAGCCGTTGCAGTCACGCCCAGAATGGTGGCCAGGGCCGCGCCGAAAATTGCTTTTTTCATGATCTCGCTCCCATCGAGACAACGCCGGCGCCACAGTGCGCCGGCACATGAGCAACGATAGTCGACATGCGGATTCGTAGGGTTACTGAAGCCCTCAAGTAACTTTCCAAACCTTGCATGAGCCGCGGCCGCTGACGTCAATGCCCATGCGAGGTCCGTGGAAAGGCTGCCCGGTGAGCCAGGGTGAGGACCGCTGGCGCAATGTTTCCGGATAGCGCATGATTGGGCCAATGTGCCGTCCGACCCCAGAAGCAGCAAGCCTTGACGGGGTGTGCGGCGCACGAAGCCGCCGTTGCATCCGTCACGCAATCACGTCGCGGCGCTGCACCGCCGGGGAGTATTCAACCGTTAAGGAGGATTTCGCATGGACCGACCTGACGCCGCCAATCCGTTTGGCGATTTCACCAAAATGCTGGAGCAGTTCAAGCTCCCTGGCTTCGACGTACCCGCCATCATGGAAGCGCGACGCAAGGATGTGGAAGCCCTGGTTCAGGCGAATCAGACGGCATTCCAGGGCATGCAGTCGCTCGCGCAGAAGCAGGCCGACATGTTGCGCGCGACGCTGAGCGAATTGCAGTCGCTGACCGGGCAGTTGTCGGCCGGTGGCGCGGCGCCTTCGGCGAAAACCGCCGAGCTGATCCAGCAGAGCCTGCACAAGTCGCTCGCCGACATGCAGCAACTCGCGCAAGCCGCGTATCAGACGCAGGCGGAGTCTTATGCGGTGATCGCAAAACGCGTAGAAGAAAACGTGCAGGAACTGAAGTCGCTCCTGCAGCAGAAAAAGTAACGACAGCGTCGAAATCGCTCGCTTCGAGCGTGACGCGTTTCGTTGCCGGTAGTCCATGCCGCGAACGACCGACATCGTTCGCGGCATTTTTTTGCGCTGCTTCACATGTGCTGAACGCAACGTTGAGGCTGCCGTTTCTCTCCGCACGAAAAGGCTTCTTGGCGTTTCTCGTCAGAGGAAAGCGGTGTAGGCGCACGCTTTTTGCAATAACTGTTTACATCGAATCGCGCGATGCGGCTCGCGTGAATATTTTTCCCTGGCGCGCTGTCATGCTCTTGCGACTGTTCGCTCCAAACGCGCCATCACTCGAAGACAGGCGCGGAACCAGCGCCCCGGTTGGTTTCTGCATTGACTGAATCAAGCCCGCTGCTGGTGGGCCCGGCAATGGGTTTTCATGGGCCGGTGGCGAGGCGCCACGAGCGCTTAGGTTACGCGGGCCTCCCGGCTGAACTAGCGAGGCTGGGAGGTCGTTTGGTCGGGCACTGCGTTGCCTGCGGTGGCCCCGGCATTGGTCGTTTGCCTCGTATCTGTCGCTGCGGTTTGCCCGGCCGGTCGTGCCCCAGCGGTCAGCACCGCCGCCTTATCACTGGCCGCCGCAATCACCCGATGCACGAAGCGCAGCTTGTCCACCACCGGCGCGGCCAGCGTGAACGGATAACCGTCCTTCATCCCAAGACTGCGGTTCAAGCTGTTCAACGCGTAAGTGAGCGGGAACCAGCGCTTCATCAGATTCTCGAAGCTGGCATCCTCGACCGGCGTGCGGTCCGTGAGCGTGGGCTCGCGCGGATCGTCGGGCAGCAGCGCGAGACCGTACGAAGTCGACGTATCCAGCACGTCGACGATCAACATGTAGTGCGCCCATGTCTCCGCCCAATCCTCCCACGGATGCATCGTCGCATACGCGCTGATGTACGACGCCTGCCAGTCGGCCGGCGCGCCGTTGCGATAGTACGCGTTCAGCGCCTCGCCGTAGTCGGCGCGCTCGTTGCCGAACAGCTTGCGGAACGGTTCGATCCAGCGCGGATCGCCCTGCACCAGCTGGTCGAAGTAGTAGTGGCCGGTCTCGTGGCGGAAGTGGCCGAGCAGCGTGCGATACGGCTCGCCCATCGAGGTGCGCACCTTCTCGCGATGCGCGTCGTCGGCTTCCGCGATGTTCAGCGTGATCAGCCCGTCGTCGTGACCGGTCATCACACGCGAACCATCGCCGCCGTCCTCGAGGAATTCGAACGCGAGGCCATGCTCGGGGTCCGCCTGGCGCGACTTCACGCCGACGCCCAACTCGCCCAGCGTGTAAAGCAGCCGCCGCTTCGCCACTTCCATGCGATACCAGTAAAGCCGGTTATCCGGCGCGCTCAGATTCGGAATCGTGAGGGTCAACTGGCACGCGGGGCACAAGGTGTCGGGCGAGTCGGCGGGGATCATCCAGTTGCAGATGTTTTCGATCGCGTAGTTGTGACACTGGCGAAACAGCGCGCCGTCCGCGCGCGGATGAAGGCTCCGCCAGCGTCCCTCGCCTGCCTCTTCGAACGCGCTGATTTCCGCCAGTTCCGGAACGTAGCCGAGCAACGACTCGCAACGTTCGCAGCGAACGTTTTCGAAAAAAACGAGTTGCGAGCAGCGATTGCAGTGGAAGGTTTTCATCGGTCGAGCCTGGTTGGTGGGGCGGTTATGAGCGCAAACATGCCGCAATCTTCATGCCGCAATTGCCAGATGTCACTGCTTTAACGCACAGTATGTGCAGGATCGTGCACGGGGTGCTGCGCCGCTTTGGTGCAGGGCCTGGCGGCATGGGAGGCACGCTGCGTTTCGCAAGCCCGGCCGCAGCGCCGGCCATTGACGGGGAACTTCGCGGCAAGCGGTGATCCGGCAATACCCACGTGTCACGCGGTTTTTTGTTCAACGGCATGAAGCTTGCTTTTTGGCGGGCTGCCATCCTTCGTCCAGGAGTCCGGTGTGTCCATACGCGTCGCATTGCATCACGTCACACATTACCGCTACGACAGGCTGGTTTCGCTATCGCCCCAGGTCGTGCGTCTTAAGCCTGCGCCGCATTGCCGGACCCCGATCCTGTCCTATTCGATGCGGGTCGAGCCGGCCGAACACTTTATCAACTGGCAGCAGGACGCATTCGCCAATTACCAGGCGCGCCTCGTGTTTCCCGAGAAGACGCGCGAATTCAAGGTGACCGTGGATCTGGTCGCCGAGATGGCCGTTTATAACCCGTTCGACTTCTTTCTCGAACCGTCGGCCGAGCAATTCCCGTTCGACTACGCGCCCGGCCTCGCACTGGAACTCGCGCCGTATCTGATCAAGCGGCCGATGACCCCGCGCTTCGCCGAGTTCGTCGCGAGCATCGACCGCACGCCGACCGTCACCGCCGACTTCCTCGTCGCGTTGAACCAGCGGCTGCAACGCGAGATCCGCTATCTGATCCGGATGGAGCCGGGCGTGCAGACGCCCGAGGAAACGCTCGTGAGCGCCGCGGGCTCGTGCCGGGATTCGGGC
Source organism: Paraburkholderia sp. RL18-085-BIA-A (assembly GCF_046027075.1). Lineage (NCBI taxonomy): Bacteria > Pseudomonadati > Pseudomonadota > Betaproteobacteria > Burkholderiales > Burkholderiaceae > Paraburkholderia > Paraburkholderia sp. RL18-085-BIA-A. The sequence continues at coordinate 44,818 of NZ_JARESU010000048.1, forward strand.
TGGCTGCTGGTGGAGACCTTACGGCAACTGGGGCTGGCCGCGCGCTTCGTGTCCGGCTACCTGCTGCAACTCGCGCCCGACGTCAAATCCATCGACGGACCGAGCGGCACCGAAGTCGACTTCACCGACCTGCACGCGTGGTGCGAGGTGTACCTGCCGGGCGCGGGCTGGATCGGCTTCGATCCGACCTCCGGTCTGCTCGCGGGCGAAGGGCACCTCCCGGTCGCCTGCACGCCCGAGCCGGGCAGCGCGGCGCCGATCTCCGGCGCGGTCGACGAATCCGAAGTCGAGTTCGACCACACGATGTCGATCGAACGGGTGCTGGAGACGCCGCGCGTCACGCGGCCGTACAGCGAAGCGGTCTGGAGCGATGTGCTGAAGATGGGCGAGCAGGTCGACCAGCAACTCGCCGACATGGACGTGCGCCTCACGATGGGCGGCGAGCCGACCTTCGTGTCGGTGCGCGATCGCGACGCCGCCGAGTGGAATACCGACGCGCTCGGTCCGACCAAGCGCGGCTACGCGGTCGCGCTGATGGAGAAGCTGCGTGCGCGTTACGGCGCGAACGGCTTCCTGCATATCGGCCAGGGCAAGTGGTATCCGGGCGAGCAGTTGCCGCGCTGGGCGATGTCGCTCTATTGGCGCGCCGACGGCGAGCCCTGCTGGCACAACCCGGCGCTGTTCGCCGACGAACGCGAGCCAGGCCGCTACACCGCCGGCGACGCGCAACGCTTCCTTGCGCATCTCGCGGGGAAGCTGTCGCTCGACAAGGAATGCATTCAGCCCGGTTTCGAAGACGTCTGGTACTACCTGTGGCGCGAGCGCCGTTTGCCGGTCAACGTCGATCCGTTCGACGCGCGCCTCGACGACGAGCTGGAGCGTGTGCGCTTGCGTCGCGTGTTCGATGCGGGCTTGAGCGGCGCGACCGGCTATGTGCTGCCGCTCGCGCGCGAGCGCGACGTGCCGGACGAAGCGCCGAAGTGGGTCAGCGGCCGCTGGTTCTTCCGCGAAGAACGCATGTACCTGATCCCCGGCGACTCGCCGATGGGATACCGGCTGCCGCTCGACTCGCTGCCGTGGGTGTCGAAGACCGACTATCCGTATCAGCACGCGCACGATCCGTTCGCGCCGCCGGTGCCGCTGCGCTCGGCCGCGCAATTGCGCAGGCAATACGACAGTGAAGAACTTGCCGCGAGCCAGTCCCCGACCCTTGCCGAGAAGCGGCGGGCGGCCGCGTTGTCGCTGTCGGCGGGGGATCTGCTGAGCGGCATGGCGGGCAGCGGTGCGCTGGCCTACACGCGTCATCAGTCTGGCGATGAAGCGCCACCGGCGCCCGGGGAGTCGTCGAAGGAGACGCTGCGCACGGCGATCTGCGTCGAGGCGCGCGACCCCAAACGCGCGGCCGGTCCGAAAGCCGAAACGGATGCGTTCGGCAGCGGCCGCACGTTGCTGCATGTGTTCATGCCGCCGCTCACCGAACTCGACGGTTATCTCGACCTGCTCGCCGCTGTCGAAGCGACGGCGGCCGAGTTGAAGATGCAGGTCGTGCTCGAAGGCTATCCGCCGCCGCGCGACGCGCGCCTGAAAATGCTGCAGGTGACGCCGGACCCCGGCGTGATCGAAGTGAACATTCATCCCGCTGCGAACTGGGCGCAACTGGTCGATCACACCGAGTACCTGTATGAGTCGGCGGCGCACAGTTATCTAAGCAGCGAGAAGTTCATGACCGACGGGCGGCACACCGGCACCGGCGGCGGCAATCACCTCGTGCTCGGCGGCGCGACGCCCGCCGACAGTCCGTTCCTGCGCCGGCCCGATCTGCTCGCGAGTCTGATCGCGTACTGGCACAACCATCCGTCGCTGTCGTATCTGTTCTCCGGCCTCTTCATCGGGCCGACCAGCCAGGCACCGCGTATCGACGAAGCGCGCAACGACCAGGTCTACGAACTCGAAGTCGCGTTCCGCGAGTTGCAGCGGCAGATCGACCTGCTCGGCGGCCGTGACAGCGCGAACCTGCCCGCGTGGATGATCGATCGCTCGTTGCGCAACATCCTGATCGACGTGACCGGCAATACACATCGCGCCGAGTTCTGCATCGACAAGCTCTATTCGCCCGACGGTCCGACCGGACGCCTCGGCCTGCTCGAATTGCGCGGCTTCGAAATGCCGCCGCACGCGCGCATGAGTCTCGTGCAGCAGTTGCTGCTGCGCGCGCTGGTGGCGCGCTTCTGGAACACGCCGTACACGCAGCGGCTCACGCGCTGGGGCACCGAACTGCATGACCGCTTCCTGCTCGGCACCTTCGTGAAGATGGATTTCGACGACGTGCTCGACGAACTGAACCGAGCAGGCTTCGCATTCGACAGCAGCTGGTTCGCGCCGCACTTCGAATTCCGTTTCCCGCTGGTCGGCGCGACCACGGTGAACGGCGTCTCGCTGACGATCCGCAATGCGCTCGAACCCTGGCACGTGATGGGCGAAGAAGGCTCGGCGGGCGGCACGGTGCGTTATGTGGATTCGTCGGTGGAGCGGCTCGAAGTGCGCGCGCTGGGTCTGAACGGCGACCGCCATGTGCTGACCGTCAACGGCGTGCCGCTGCCGTTGCAGCCGACCGGCCGCGTCAGTGAATACGTGGCTGGGGTTCGCTATCGCGCATGGTCGCAACCGTCGGCGCTGCATCCGACCATCGGCGTGGACGCGCCGCTCACTTTCGATCTGGTCGACACCTGGACCGGCCGCTCGGTGGGCGGATGCCAGTATCATGTCGCACATCCGGGCGGGCGCAACTACCAGACCTTCCCGGTCAACGCCTATGAGGCGGAAAGCCGGCGGCGCGCACGTTTCTTCGCGTCGGGTCATACGCCGGGGCCGCTCACGGTCGGCATGCCTCAGCGCAGTCTGGAGTTTCCGTTCACGCTCGATCTGCGCTACTGGTGAAACCCGCACACTTCTGAAACGACACGATCTTGGCTTTTCAATCGACTTTTCCCTTCGAAGCGTCCACGGCGCATGCGGATGCTTCGTCCCTGTTGCGGCTGTTGCCGGGCTACGACGGACATTGGGACGAGTTGCGCGACGAGTCGGGCGCGCTGCGTGAACCGTGGCGGCAATTCTTCGAGCGCCTGGGCGCGGACGGCGTCGCGCGGCTGGAAGATCACTGCGCGTCGGTCGCGCAGCAGATCCGCGACAACGACATCAGCTACAACGTCTACGCGGATAAAGGCGAGTCCCGCCCGTGGGCGCTCGACCTGTTGCCGTTCCTGATCAGCGAGGACGAGTGGGCGCACATCGAGCGCGGCGTCACGCAGCGCGCGCATCTGCTCAATGCGATCGTCGCCGATATCTACGGGTCGCAGACCTTGCTCGCGCGCGGCCAACTGCCGCCCGCGCTGGTGTTCGGCCATCCCGGCTATCTGCGCCCGGTGAAGGGATTCATGCCGCCGGGCGGCCAGTTCCTGCAAGTGGTCGCGGTCGATCTCGCGCGCACGCCAGGCGGCGAGTGGACCGTGATGGCGCATCGCACCGAGGCGCCGTCGGGTCTCGGTTACGCGCTGGAAAACCGGCTGATCGTGTCGACGCTGTTCGCCGATCCGTTCCGTTCGATGCGCGTGAGCCGCCTCGCGCCGACCTATTCGCAACTGATCGCGACGCTAGCCCAATCGGCGCAGTCCACGATGCGTCACAGCGATCACGACGGTTCCTCTGCCGAGTCGTCGCCGCATATCGCACTGCTCACGCCGGGGCCGTACAGCGAGACCTATTTCGAGCACGTGTTTCTCGCGCGCTATCTCGGTGTCACGCTGGTCGAAGGCAAGGACCTGACCGTGCGCGACGACATGCTTTATCTGAAGACGCTGGCCGGGCTCGAACGCGTGCATGTCGTGCTGCGCCGCCTGGACGACGCCTTCTGCGACCCCGTCGAACTGCGCGCCGATTCGAGCATCGGCGTGCCCGGCCTGTTGCAGGTGATGCGCGCGGGCAATGTGATCGTGTCGAACGTGCCCGGCTCGGGCTTTGTCGAGTCGCCGGCGATGCACGGCTTTCTGCCGGGCATCGCCGAAGTGCTGCTCGACGAAGATCTCGTGCTGCCGAGCGTCGCGACCTGGTGGTGCGGCGAAAAGGCGGCGCGCGAGCATGCGTTCGAGCGGCTCGACGAAGCGTTCATCGTGCCGACGTGGCCGATGGCCGGCCGCGATGCGCCACCCGGCGTCGATCAGGGCAGGCAGAAGCTGGCGGCATGGCGCGAGCGTATCGAAGCGATGCCCGACACCTACACGATCCAGCAGGTGCAGCACTTTTCCTGCACGCCGCGTTACGAGGACGGCACCATCGGCCGCCGTCCTTCCGTGCTGCGCGTCTATGCAATTGCCGATTTCAACGGCGGCTGGCATGTGATGCCTGGCGGCTTCACGCGGATGGCCGCGGAACGCCAGGCGACGGTGTCGATGCAATACGGCGGCAGCAGCGTGGATACCTGGGTGCTGTCGAGTCAGCCGACTTCGACGTTCACGCTGCTGCCGTCGCCGATGCAACCGGGCGACCTCGCGCGCAAGCATCGCACCGTGTCGAGCCGTGCGGCGGAAAATCTCTTCTGGGCGGGCCGTTACGGCGAACGCGCGGAGAACAACGTGCGGCTATTGCGGCTGATTCTCGGCTCGCTGGAAAGCAACGACGCCGACGCGATGTTTCCGACCCTGGTCGAACTCGCGATGCAATGCGGCCTCGTGCAATCCGGCGACATGCGCTCGCCGCATTCGCCGCAAGCGTTCGAACGCGCGCTGGTCGCGAATCTGAGCGAGAGCACCGGGCCCGCGGGCATCGGCCAGAACCTGAATTGCCAGGCGCGCTCGAATGGCGAAGTGCGTGGGCGGCTGTCGAATGATCACTGGCGCACGATTCTCGCGGCGCGCAACGACTTCCGTGATGGGTTGCAGGCGCTGATGCCGGTTGGCGGGTTTGGTGGCGGGGTATCGCAAGGCAATGGCAACGGGAATGGCGAGGGCGGCGGCAACGGCAGCGCAGGCGCGAATGGCCGTGGCGCACGCTACGACCGTTATGACCGCGTAACCCTCGTCAATGCGCTCGAACGGCTGTCGGTGCAACTGTCGGCGATCAGCGGTGCGCAAGGCGACCGCATGACGCGCGACGAAGCCTGGCGTCTGCTGTTCGTCGGGCGTCACATCGAGCGCGTGTCGGCGATGACGTCGTTCTTGCGCGTGATCGCCGACAACGGCCAGCTTGCGACACCCGCCGGTTTCGATCTGCTGCTGCAACTGTTCGACAGCACGCTGACGTACCGCTCGCTGTATCCGGGCCGCTTCGAAGTGCCCGCGTTGCTCGACCTGCTGGTGATCGAGCCGACCAATCCGCGCGGTATTTACGGCGTGTATGAGCGTCTGCGCAACAAGCTCGATGAAATCGCGGTGGCGGCGGGCAGCGTGCGGCATCGTCCGTTCGCGGAGCTGATGCCGCACGCGAACGCGTTGCCGTCGCTGGCGGCGCTGTGCGAGGTCGACGACAACGGCGCATACGACAAGTTGATCGCGGTCTGCGATCAGATCGGCGGGTTTGTCGGCGCGGCCGCGCATGAGATCAGCGCGCGCTATTTCAGTCACGCGAGCACGGTTGCTTCACAGGTGTGGTCATGAAGAACGCGCCGACTGTGCTGTCCGTTTCGCATCGCACGACTTACCGCTATTCCACCTATGTGGAGACCGCGCAGCATCTCGCGACGATCCGGCCGATCGCCTGTGCGTGGCAGCGGGTGGTCTCGCACAGCGAGCGGATCGAACCGGAGCCGTCGTATCTGAACAGCCGCATCGATGCGTTCGGCAATGACGTGCTGTACTTTGCGCTGGATGCGCCGCACGAGCGCCTGCAGCTGGTCAGCGAAACGACCGTGTCGCTCACACCGCGCTGGACCGACCTCGATCCCGACGCCACGCCCGGATGGGAAGAGGTGGCCGATGCTCTGCAGTTTCGCGTCGGCGGGCAGTTCCGGCCCGAGGTGGAGTTCTGTTTCGCGTCGCCGAATATCGTGCCGCGGCCGTCGCTGCGCGCTTATGCGCTGCCCAGCTTTCCGCCGGACCGGCCCATCGCCGCGGGCGCGATCGATCTGATGCATCGGATTCACGATGACTTTGTGTACAAGCCTTCGGCGACGATGTTCGATACGCCCGCCGAGCGCGCGTTCGAATTGAAGAGCGGCGTGTGTCAGGACTTCGCGCAGGTGATGATCGGCTGCTTGCGTTCGCTTGGTTTGCCGGCGCGCTATGTCAGCGGTTACCTGCGCAATGATCCGCTGCCGGGGCAGCCCCGTTTGATCGGCGCGGACGCGTCGCATGCGTGGGTGTCGGTGTATTGCCCCGGCGGCGGCTGGATCGATCTCGATCCGACCAATGACGTGCTGGCCGATACCGATCACGTGACGCTTGCGATCGGCCGCGACTACAGCGATGTGTCCCTGCTGCGCGGGACGATTCTCGGTGGCGGTGAGCATGGTGTGGAAGTGGGGGTGACGGTGATTGCGCTTTAAGGCCTGGCGGCGCAATTTCGAACAACCGTATGTATGGATCGCTGCTACCCGGGTCGTGCTTGCCCATTGCGTCGACCACGTCAACCGCGCGTCGAATCAAAATAAACTTGACTCTGTGCGTATGCACATATAGACTGCGCAGCATGACCCGTCCTATCTCTTACGACGAATGCAACTGCTTCGCGCTGCGGCAGGCGGCGCGGCACGTTACGCAAATCTACGAGCGCCATCTCGGGGCTGTAGGGCTGACGGCTGCGCAATTCACGATTCTCGCCAAGCTCGCACGCAAGCCGAACCTGCCGATGGCGGACCTTGCGGACGCCATGGTGATGGAGCGCACCACGCTGGTCCGCGCAATGAAGCCGTTGCAGCGCGACGGTCTGGTGCTTGCGGAATCGGCGGAGCACGACGGCCGCACCTTTCTGTTCAGTTTGACTGAGAAGGGCGAAACCACGTTCGATCAGGCCACCATTGCGTGGCGCGCCGCGCAGGAGGAGTTCGAGAAGAAGTTCGGGGCGGCGCGCGCGAAGGCGCTGCGCGCTGAGTTGTTCGGCATCACCGGTTAGTTTTGCCGCACGCGCTCGTATTGACGAGCGGCGATGCGTCCGTGTATGTGCGTATGCACTCGTAAATGACGAAGCGCAGCGGAGGAAGTGCAGCAATGGATGGCCTATTGGACGACGACTGTTTTGCGATCCGCCAGGCCGCGCGTTACGTGTCGCAGCTTTACGACCGGCATCTGGCGAAAGTCGGCCTGACGATTACGCAGTTTTCGCTATTGGGCCGGCTCAAACGCACTGGCCCGATGACGATGAAGCAAATGGCCGAAGCGATGCGCATGCAGCGCACCACCCTGGTCCGCACGATCCAGCCGCTGCGCCGCAACGGGCTGGTGTCGAGCGAGACACTCGGCAGGGATCCGCGGACGCTGTCGATTGCGCTGACGGCCGCAGGTGAAGCGCGGCTGAAGGCGGGGGGCGAGCATTGGCATGCCGCGCAAGCCGAATTCGAGCACCGCTTCGGCGAACAGCGCGCGGCCGCGTTGCGCGACGAGCTGTTTGCGATCACGCGGGATGCAATCTGAAGAGTCGCTTGTAGCAGTAACGGAGGCCGGCGCCACGCGCCGTTTTTTTTAACGCAAAGAGTGCATACGCACATATCGACATCATGTCCACTACACCTTCGACTGTCGTCCCGCCGAGCGCGGTGCATACCGCCAAACCGGCACGGCGCATTCCGTGGATGCTGCTCGCCATCCTCTCGGTGCTCGTCGCGCTGGCGCTCGCCGCGTCGTACTGGTTCTTCGTCGGCCGCTTCGTCGAAACGACCGACGACGCGTACGTGGGCGGCGACGTGACCGTGATGGCGCCGAAGGTGAACGGCTTTGTCACCGACGTGCTCGTGCAGGACAACCAGTTTGTCCGCGCGAACCAGGTGCTGATCCGCCTCGACGCGCGCGATTACGACGCGCGCCTCGCGCAAGCCAGCGCGGAAGTGCAGAGCGCGCAAGCCGCGGTCACCGAATTGCAGGCGAAGAAGTTGTTGCAGCTCGCGACCATCAACGAACAGGCCGCCGAGGTGCGGGCTTCCGGTGCCGAGTTGACGCGCAGCGCGGCGGACCAGACGCGTTACCGCGAACTCGTGAAGGACGATGCCGTATCGAATCAGGTGGTCGAGCGGGCCGATGCCGATGTGACCAAGGCGCACGCCGCGGTCGATCGCAGCAGCGCTGCGCTGATTGCGGCGCAACGCCAGATCGCCGTGCTCGATGCGCAGATCGGCGACGCCCAGGCGCGCATTGCCACTGCGCAGGCAGCGCAGCGTGTCGCCGCATTGAACGTGGAGTACACGACGATTCGTTCGCCCATCGACGGCTATATCGGCAATCGCACCGCGCGCGTCGGGCTGCTGGCGAACACTGGCGTGTCGCTGCTGACGGTGGTCCCTTCCAGCGGACTGTGGATCGACGCGAACTTCAAGGAAGACCAGTTGAAGAAGATGCGCGTCGGCGATGAAGTCGATGTCGATCTGGACGCATCGAGCAAGCGGCTTCGCGGCGTGGTGGAGAGCCTTGCGCCCGCCACCGGCGCGACCTTCAGCGTGTTGCCCGCGGAAAACGCCACCGGCAACTTCACGAAGATCGTGCAGCGCGTGCCGGTGCGCGTGCGCCTTAACGTACCGAAGGACATGCGAGGCGTGCTGCGGCCGGGCCTCTCCGCAACCGTGAAGGTGCATGTCGACGACGCCAGCAACGCGCCGCAGCGCGGATGAGCCGATCATGACTCAGCTTCTCGACAATCCCGCCGATCAGCCGACCCGCACCAAGGTCTTTGCGTTCACGCTGATGTGCGTCGGCTTCTTCATGGCAACGCTCGATATCCAGATCGTGGCATCTTCGCTCCGGGACATTGGCGGCGGCTTGTCCGCTAGCCAGGACGAACTCTCGTGGGTGCAGACTTCGTATCTGATTGCCGAAATCATCGTGATCCCGATGTCCGGCTGGCTCACGCGTGTGTTTTCGACGCGCTGGCTATTCACGTTCTCCGCGTTCGGCTTCACGGTCACCAGCATGCTGTGCGGTCTCGCATGGGACATCAACTCGATGATCCTGTTTCGCGGTTTGCAAGGCGCGCTCGGCGCCGCGATGATTCCGACGGTCTTCACCACCGCCTTCGTGCTGTTTCCCGGCAAACAGCGGCTGATCGCGTCCACCACGATCGGCGCGCTGGCGTCGCTCGCGCCGACGATCGGTCCGGTGATCGGCGGCTGGATCACGTCGCAATGGTCGTGGCACTGGCTGTTCTATTTGAATCTCGTGCCCGGCGTTGCCGTCACGCTGATGGTGCCGAAATATGTTCACATCGACAAAGTCGATCTTTCGCTGCTGAAAAAGGGCGACTACCTCGGCATTCTGCTGATGTCCGGCTTTCTCGGTTGCCTCGAATACGTGCTCGAAGAAGGTCCGCGCAAGAACTGGTTCGGTGACGACGTGATCGTTCTGTGCGCGTGGGTAGCGGCAATCTGCGGGTTTCTTTTCCTCGTGCATGCGTTCACGGCGAAAGAGCCGATTGTCGATTTGCGCGCGCTGGCGGTGCGCAACTTCGGTATCGGCAGCTTGCTGTCGTTCATCACGGGGATCGGGATTTTCTGCACGGTGTTTCTGACACCGGTGTTTTTGGCGCGAGTACGTGGCTTCGATTCTTTGCAGATCGGCCTGGCGTTGCTGTCGGTCGGCTGTTTTCAATTGCTGGCGTTGGCTGCGTATTCGGTGCTGGCACGCATTGTCGATATGCGCTTGCTAATGGTGTTCGGGCTCCTGTTGTTCGGTATCGGCTGCTATCTGTATGTGCCGTTGACGAGTCAATGGGGCTGGCAGCAGTTGCTGATTCCGCAGGCGCTGCGCGGCATCGGCCAGCAGTTCTGTATTCCGCCGATTGTCACGATGGCGTTGGGGGCGTTGCCGCCGTCGCGGCTTCGCTCCGCGAGCGGCCTCTTCAATCTGATGCGCAATCTCGGCGGCGCGATTGGGATCGCGGTGAGCAGCACGATGCTCAACGATCGCTTGAACTTTCATTACGAGCGGCTCGACGAGCACCTGAACACAGGCCGCCCGGTGGTCGAGTCGTTGTTGCAGAAGCAGGCCGACTATTTCGCGGCGATTGGCGGAGACGTGCTGAATGCGGCCAACGCGGGACTCGACCAGCTGCACGCGTTGCTGATGCGTGAAGCGCTCGTGCTCACTTTCTCCGACGCGTTTTTCGTCGTGTCGCTCTGTTTCGTGGTCGGTTTGCTGAGCGTGCTGTTCTCGCGCCCGTTCGGCAACACCGCACCGCCGCCCGACGCTCATTGAGGACCCAACATGAAGCCGATCGTTATCAAGGTACTGGCGAGCGCGGCATTGCTGACGCTCGCGGCGTGCGCGGTGCAACCCGCTACGCACGCGGATTTGCCGCAAACCGTCAAGACCGTCGCGCCGGTTGCGTGGAGTGTCGACGCGCCGCAAGACAGCGTGAGCGCCGACGCGTGGTGGGCGCAATTCGGCGACCCGGTGATGCATCAACTGGTCGAGTCGGTGCTGACCGGCAACCTCGACGTGCAGGCCGCGGTGGAGCGCGTGAAGCAGGCGCAGGATCTGGTGACGCAAAATCGCGCGGCGCTGCTGCCCGAGTTGAATGCGACGGCGACGGCTTCGACCGAGCGGCAGAACGCGCCGCCGCCGCTCGGCTATGTGCGTCAGGCTGGCTTCGGCTTGGCGGCGAGTTGGACGCCGGATGTGTTCGGCGGCGAACGTCTCGCGGTGCTTGCCGCGCAGGCGCAGGTGTCGGGGCGCGCGGCGGCATTGAATCAGTTGCGGCTCGCGCTCGCCGCGAATGCAGCCGCGGCGTATATCGATTTGCGTTGGGCGCAAGCGCAATTGCAGATACTCAGCGACAACGAACAGATTCGTGCGCGCGCGCTAAAGCTCACGCAGGAGCGTCTGCATTACGGACTGTCGACGCAACTCGACGTCGCGCGTGCGCGCAATCAGTTGGAAGATTTGCAGGCGCAGATTCCCCGCATTCAATCCACCGTCCAGCATCAATTGAGTCTGATCGCGGTGTATTCGGGGCGTACGCCGGAGAGCGTCGACAATTTGCTGCTCGCCGATGCCCGAGAGATCCCGGTGCCCGCGCAAAGCGCGCCGCAGGTACTGCCGTCCGACGCGCTGCTACAACGGCCCGACGTGCGCACCGCGTATGCGACGGTCGAACAGCGCGCGGCCGAGGTGGGGGTGTCGAAGGCACAGCGCTATCCGCAGTTCAGGATCAATCTCGCCGATGGCCTGCTTGCTTCGTCGTACCTCGGCCTGCCGACGCTGACCGACAACCTCTTCAGCGCCGCGTTGAATGCGACGAGCCCGATCTTCAACGCGGGCCGCATCACCGCGAATATCGACGCGAGCGAGAGCCGCATGCGCGAATCGCAACTCGGCTTGCAACAGACTATCCTGCAGGCGCTCAAGGAAATCGAGGATAACCGCAGCGATCTGGTGAGTGGCGCGGTGCAGGTGCAACGGCTCGGCGGCGCGCTCGACGCGTCGAACCATGCGCTGCGTCTGTCGACCGAACTTTACAAGGGCGGGGCGTCGAGCTTTCTCGATGTGCTTGCCGCGCAGGAAGCGTTTCTACGCGACTCCGAATCGCTGAATCAGGCGAAGCGCGAGCACGCGCTCGCAGCGGTTGCGTTGTACCGGTCGCTGGGTGGGGGATGGGATGCGAAAGACGAAGTGGCAGGGGTGAATGCTTCCAAGGGTTAGCGCTGTCCGGCTTGTCGGTTCGCATCGGCTTCCAGATCAGGCGCGGCGTCGAGTGCACCGCGGACAGCTCGCGCGAGTTCATCGAGTCGGTACGGCTTGCTGATAAGCGCGACACCCTCGTCCAGTTTGCCGTCATGGAAAACGATGTCCCGGGTATAGCCCGATGCGAACAGAACCCGCGCGTTGTACGGCGGACCGCTGACGATTCGCGCGAGTTCGCTGCTCCTCACCGTACCCGGCATGACGACGTCGGTGAAAATCAGGTCGACGTGTTGACCACTCTGGATGAGTGCGAGCGCCGAATCGCCGTCTTGCGCGGACAGCACTTTGTATCCCAACTGGGCAAGCATTTCGATTGCAGCTATCCGGACATCAGCGTCGTCTTCGACGATCAGGATGGTTTCCCCGCCACGCTCCTGCCGGCTCAGAGACGACTTCGGCGACGTGTGCTCCGATTCGAGGCTGCGCGGAAAGTACAGGTCCACGGTGGTGCCTTGACCTTCCGCGCTCTTGACGCCGACGTGACCCGAACTCTGTGACACGAAACCAAACACCATGCTCAACCCCAGGCCGGTTCCCTTTCCCTCGGCTTTGGTCGTAAAGAAAGGTTCGAATACGCGGGCCTTCACATGCTCCGACATGCCGCTGCCGCTGTCGGTTACCGACAACCGAACGAAATCACCAGCGGGTACCCCGGCGCCGTGGGCGCGTTCGTCCGCTTTTGCGTCGACGTTGTCGATGCTGATGCCGATGCGGCCCGGTCCGTCTATCGCGTCACGTGAATTGATCACCAGATTCAGCAGAGCACTTTCCAGCTGATTGCGATCTGCGGAGATGTTCCAACCGTTCTGAGTGTCGGATATGCCGAGCTCGATGTTCTCCGGCAACGTGCGGCGCAACATCTCATTCATGCGTTCGACCAGGCGGCTGGGATTGAGGACGGCCGGTGCAAGCGGTTGTCTGCGTGCGAAGGCCAGTAACTGAGCGGCCAGCTTTGCGCCACGAGCCACCGCATTGCTGACAGCGGTCACGCGCCGCCGGAGAACATCGTTTGCGCTTGTCGCAAGCTCGATGAGCTGAAGATTGGCCGAGATAACCTGAAGGACGTTATTGAAGTCGTGAGCCACACCGCCCGTAAGACTTCCGATTGCTTCGAGCTTTTGTGCCTGCCTTAGACGCTCTTCCATCGCCACCCGCGCGGCGACTTCGGCGGCGACACGGTGTTCGAGGGTTTGCGTAAGCTGCAGCAACGCTTCTTCCGCCTTCTGGCGCTGCGATTCTGCCCGTCTCCTGGCCGTCGTTTCGAACACGATTGCGATGACCCCGGCCGGCTGCCCGTCGTCGTCAACGACCGGGCTGTAGCTCAGGTCCAGCCATACGTCTTCCGGACTTCCTTCACGATAGAGAACCAGTTGCTTGTCTTGGTACGTGAGCGTGCCGCCGGCAAGACAGGTATCGACGACGTGGCGGTTGAAGGATGCAACCTCGGGCCAGCCCACTTCGACGGGCTTCCCCAGCAGAAACGGGTGACGCCCGCCGGCAAAGACGGCATAGGCATCGTTATAAAGCATGGTGCCTTCTTGTCCCCACAACATCACCAGGGGCGACGGAGACGCGAGAAGCAACTTGACGGCGGCAACCAGGCTCGCAGACCAACCCTCGCGTGGGCCGAGCGACGTGCTGCTCCAATCGAAGGCCGCAATTTGCCGGGCCATCTCGCCGTGCCATCCGGGGCAGGGACCCTCGAACCGTAGTGAGACCGCTGGGTGCATGGCGAAGTCAGCTCCAAACGAGGCATAGCGCGGGTTGCGTACCGGCTGCGGATTCCGGGTAATAAGTGTCGAAGGGGCGCCGCGACTTGAAGTTTCGTGCATTGCACGCGAGCAGGAAGAACGACTGTCGCTCCGGCGCCTTTCGACATCTTTGCTAAAGCAGCAAATATTGTTCCCGGGTTGCAGCAGGCCGCTAAAGCGTTTTACCGGATGCAGGACAGGAGATCGTCCAACTGCACGGGTTTCGTGAGACTTTTATCGAAGCGCGCTCCATTGGCATCACTCGCCATGTCGGGGTCGACGAATCCGGACAACAGAATGAAACGCGTGTTCGACATTCGGGGGTCCCGCTTCAGCTGCGTGAGAAGCTGTCCGCCGCTCATATCGGGAAGCTTCCAGTCCACGAATGCCACGTCGGGCTCGAACGACTGAACCGTGAGCAACGCTTCGCGTGCATCGAAGACACACCGGACTTCGTGACCTTCGAACTCGAGGAGTGCCGCGAGCGCTTCTACGCTGTCGCGATTGTCGTCAACCAGCAAAATTCGTTTGGGCATGGGGTGCTCAATAGCTACAAGGGAATGGCGGCCGTCGGAGGGTTGCCACGAGCCTGTTCATTGAAGGGGCGCCGTGGTTCGGGGGCGAATTCGAGTGTACGCCTTCCATGCTTTCGGCTGTCGGGTCATGACGGGGGTCGTCGTACCCGAAACCAACCCACTGGGCGTGCTAAATGAAATCATGGGTGCTGCCGCCAAACGCTCTACAGAGAAACCCCAAGTGCCCCTCAAGAACTGCCGCCCATTGCCGTTATTGCGTGAAGACCGCCTTCGGTTTGAATGTTCCGAAGGGTCAGCCGGGCCGGTGTATGCTAGCCAGTCCGCAAAAAAGGCATCTTCATCCGCATTCAAAGTGACCAGATGGCAGGGCGCATCGTCAGCGTTCCTGGCTGGAAAAATTGAATGGGGTATTCAAGTCATCTTCGTACGACGGAGACACTGTGATTCGACATGGCCTTGGCGGGTTGCTGCTGGCGCTGAGCTGCATCGGCAATGCGATGGCGGCTGGCCCCGACTGTTCGCGTTCCTTTACGCTAGCTTTACACGATCACGGTCTGCTCTATTCCGTCGACACGGACAGCGGGATCGACAAGGACTTTGCCGACGAGCTGACCCGGCGCAGCGGTTGCCCGATCAGAGTCAGCCTGATGTCGCGGGCCCGGATCTGGAAGCTGATCGAGTCCGGCGCACTTGATTTCAGCCTGTCGGGCATTGCCAACGACGAGCGTAATCAGTACGCGGATTTCGCCTGGTACTTCAGCAACAAGTACTATTTGCTGGTGCGCAAGGACGCCGGAATCCGTCGTCTGACCGATTTCGAGCATAACGATCAGTTTCAGCTCGGCGTGATCCGCAGCTTCCGCTACAGCCAGTCGGCCAACCGGCTGGTCGATACGCTGTCGGCCGAAAACCGTGTGAGTCAGGCCGGCGGTCTGGAGCCGCTGTATCAGGCGCTGATTCTGCGGCGCGTCCAGGGCATGATCATCGAGCCTTTCGACTACCCTGCAATCGACGAAAAGAAGATCCGCGACGTGACCAGCATCGTGGAGTTCGACGACCCCGCCATACCGCACGGCCTCATCATGTCGAAGAAGGCACTGCCCCCCGCCGAGCGGGAAAAGTGGCGCGCGCTGGTGAATGAAATGCGCGCGGACGGCACGGTTCTGCGCATCTTCGAGAAGTATTTCAAACCTGACCTTGCCCAATCGATGGTCAATTTCCAGACGCCGCGGTGAACTGGGCGCGCCTTGTCCTGCTGCCGCTTCTGGTCCTGTTCGCGTCACTCAGTGTGACGTGGACGCTTTGGGACCATGAGCGGCAAGCCGCCCGTCATGAACTCCTGAGCCAGTTCGACTTCTCGCTGGGCGATGCCGTCAGCCGGATCGAGCAGCGTATGGGCACGTATGAACTGATGCTGCGCGGCGTGCAAAGCCTGTTCGCCGCCAGCGGAGAATTCGACCGCGAGCAGTTTCGCGACTATGTCGAGACGCTCAATCTCGACTCCAACTTCTCCGGCATCCAGGCGATCGGCATCGTCGCGTGGGTGCCGGGCGCGCAAAAGGTCGGGCATGTAGCCACGATGCGCCGGCAAGGCGCGCCCGATTACTCGATCAAGCCCGATGGCTTGCGCGAAAATTACGCGCCTATCATCCAGCGCGAGCCGTATATCGGCATCAATCGCGCGCCGCCGGGTTTTGATGCATGGGCCGATCCGGTGCGACGGCACGCGATGGAGCAGGCGCGCGACTCCGGCATGGCAACCATTTCCGGCAAGGTCCATCTGGCAGTGGATGCCGGAACCAACGCGCGGCCCGGTTTCGTCATGTACCTGCCGATCTATGCGCGAGGCCAGCCGCAAGATAGCGTCGCCCAGCGTCGCGCGCATCTGGTGGGCTGGGTCTTCGCTTCTTTCCGGATGCACGACGTCATCGCCAGTCTGTACGGCGAGCAACCGCCCGGTCTGACGATCGCCATCTACGATGGCGTCGAACCGTCGTCCGCCGCGCTGTTGCACAAGACACCCGAGGTGCCCGGCCATCATTCGGCTGCGGCCATGTCGGGCAATGAATATCTGGTCGTCGGCGGACATGACTGGACGCTCACGATGAGTGCGCAGGACGACTTCAACGCGCGTTTCGGCCGTAACGCGGCGTTTCTGATCGCGAGCATCGGCACGGGCCTCAGCCTGCTGCTGGCGCTGCTCACCTGGCTGATGATGACCGGTCGCGGACGCGCAATGCGGCTTGCCTCGGCGATGACCAAAGAACTGCGCGAGAACGAGGAGAAATTCCGCGCGATCGCCGACTGCACTGTCAACTGGGAAATCTGGTGGGGACTCGACGGCAAGCCGCGCTGGATCAACTCAGCGGTGGAGAAGTACATCGGCTATACGGTCGACGAGTGCATGGCGCTGGCGGACTTTGCCGGCACGGTGATCTATCCGGAGGATATTCCGCGCGTTGCACCCGAGTTCGAGAGGGCGCTCCAGGGCTTTCGCGGCGCCGACCTCGAATTTCGCTGCCGTCGCAAGGACGGTTCGCTGATGTGGCTTTCCGCGTCCTGGGTTCCCATCACCGATGCCAAGGGCGATTTCATCGGCTTTCGCACGAGCGGCCGCGACATTACCGAGCGCAAACAGATCGAGGCTGAACTTCGAATTGCCGCCGTCGCATTCGACTCGATGGAGCCGATGATGATCACCGACGCCAGCGGCACGATCCTGCGCGTGAACTCGGCGTTCACCGAATGCACTGGCTATACGGCCGACGAGATCGTCGGCCGGACACCGCGAGTGCTTCGCTCGGATCGGCACGACGCTACGTTCTTCAAGGCGATGTGGGAAGCGATTCATCGTGCCGGCGGATGGCAAGGGGAGATATGGGATCGTCGCAAGAACGGCGAGGTGTACCCGAAATGGCTCACGATTTCCGCGGTAATGGGCGAGGATAAAGTCGTCAGCCACTATGTGATCACGCATCACGACATTACCGAACGCAAGATCGCGGAAGAGCGAATCAAGGAATTGGCCTTCTTCGATGCGCTGACCCGATTGCCGAACCGCACCTTGCTGCTGGATCGGCTGAAGCAGGCGATCACGGCCAGCGCCCGGAATGAAGCCTGCGGGGCGTTGCTGTTCATCGACCTGGACCACTTCAAGACGTTGAACGATACGCTGGGTCACGACAAAGGTGATCTGCTGTTGCAGCAAGTGGCGCAGCGGCTGGCGGCTAGCGTGCTCGAGAACGACACGGTGGCGAGGGTAGGCGGTGACGAGTTCGTGGTGGTGCTGGGCAACCTGCATAAAAACCGGCAGGAAGCGGCCAGCCAGACCGAAGCGATGGCCGAAAAAATCCTCACCGTTCTAGGCAATCCTTACCAGCTTGGCGAGATCGAATACCGAAGTACGGCGAGTATCGGCGCGACCGTGTTCATGGGGCATCAGGCGTCGATGGACGAGTTGCTGAAGCAGGCCGACCTGGCGATGTACAAGTCCAAGGAAAGAGGACGCAATGCCGTGCGTTTCTTCGATCCCGACATGCAGACCGTGGTGGTGGAGCGCGCCGCGCTGGAAGCGGGATTGCGCAACGCCATCGAGGACGATCAATTCCTGCTTCACTACCAGGCGCAGATTGACGGCAGCCGCATAACGGGCGCGGAAGCACTGGTGCGCTGGCGGCATCCCACGCGCGGTATCGTGCCTCCGGCCGATTTTATTCCGCTGGCTGAAGAGACGGGACTCATCCTTGCGTTGGGAAGTTGGGTTCTGGAGGCAGCCTGCGCGCAATTGGCGCGCTGGGCCACGCGGCCGCATATGGCGGATCTCGCGATTGCGGTTAATGTCAGCATTCAGCAGTTTCGCGAACCCGATTTCGTGGGCAAGGTACTCGCGATCATTCGCCGAACAGGCGCGAGACCGGACAGGTTGAAGCTGGAGTTGACGGAAAGCGTACTGGTGGACAATGTGCAGGACATCATCCAGAAGATGGGCGCGCTCAAAGCGAAGGGTGTTGTCTTTTCGCTGGATGACTTTGGTATTGGTTATTCGTCGCTTTCCTACCTGAAGCAATTGCCTTTGGACCAGTTGAAGATCGACCGGTCATTCGTGCGTGATGTGCTCGTGGATCCCAATGACGCGGTGATTGCGAAAACCATTGTGGCACTTGCGCGTAGCCTTGGTCTGGGTGTGATTGCCGAAGGCGTCGAGACGGGCGAGCAGCGGGACTTTCTCGCTGCGGCGGGATGTTATGCGTATCAGGGCTACTATTTCTGCCGTCCGGTGCCGGTTGAGGATTTTGAGGCGTTGCTGGCGAGCGTTGAGGCGGGGCAGTGTGTGACCGAGTGATGGCAGGTCAAGGGGCGCCGGAGGCACTGGTCGCGCAATCGCCGCCCGCAACGTGCGTCTGCTTTTGCATTGACCCGGCGCCGCTGGCTGAACGCTGCTGCGAGCACGCCGCGCTCAGCCCAGAATGTCAGTCGCTTTGTGGCGCTCGTCCACGCCGTCGATCAAAATCACCGATCCGCTCGCATGCCGCAGGCGTAACGGCAGTATTCGTTGATACGCGTGCGAACCATACCAGGCACGCGCGGCGGCGAGGTCGGGAAACGCAATCATAATCAGGTCGCCGTGCCACTCGCCTTCACGCACCTCGGGCCGCGCGCCGTGCACGACGAAACGGCCGCCAAACGGCTCAAGTGTTTCGTCGATGCACTCCAGGTATTCGACGACCTCAGCGCACAGCTCGACGTTAATCAAATGGGCAACCGCGTAAGCAGTCATGGTAGCGCTCCGTGGCATACGTATGGGGATCACCCATGGTCACCGAGGGCGCGACGCACGTCGATTACCTGAGAAGTAAAAGGATCCGCGGCACCGTACTCGACGCCCCTTGTCGCCGCGGGCCGCTTTCCGTGCGAGTCGCTTTCGGACAACCGCCATTCGTTAGGCGCCAATCCGGCCGTTCGGGCAAGGGGTGAGCGTGACGGCGGAGGATGAAATCGTTACCGGACTCACGTCCCCACCGGCACAACCTACACTTGGAGATGGATCGGCCGTGCTGATCTCCGACGCGTTACGCGCGGGTTCCCGCGCGTCGAGTCGAATCAGGTCGAGTCGAGTTTATTCAGCCGTCACGGAGGAATAGCATGTGCCCGGTATTCGTCGATGTAGT
>NZ_JARESU010000480.1:0-1031 GCF_046027075.1 Paraburkholderia sp. RL18-085-BIA-A
CGCCTATAGCCAGCTGGCGGCCATTTCTTGCGCAAACTCGTCCAGTGAGCGCGGCGGGCGGCCCAGCAGCTGGCTCACCGCCTCGATGTCCTCGGGTGATGCGCACAGTCCGTGCTGTTGGTAGAACTCGTAGAACTGACGGTAGGGGAACACCAGGCTCGGGCCCATGAACGCATGGGTGCGCTCGAAGAGATCCATATCATTGCCGCCATAGACGATCTTCCTCTTCAGCGCCCGGCCCCACTTCTCCGCGCAGCTCGGACCGGTTTCCGCCTGCGGCCCGACGATGTTGTATGTCTTTCCCTCGTGGCCGCCCTGGGTCAGGGCAAGCACGGCTGCGGCGGCGATATCCCGGGCGTCGACCCGTGACATCCCGACAAAGCCCAGCGGCTGGGGATAGATGCCTTCGTTGATCATCGAGTCCTTGTACCAGATGTCGTTCTGGTAGAAGTTGTTCGGACGCAGGATCGTATAGCTCATCCCCGACACGCTGAGCGCCTTCTCGATCGGCAGTTTCGTTGCGCCGCCGATCGGCAGGAAGGCAGTCAGGTCCGCCTTGTGGGTGCTCATGTACACGAAGCGCTTGACGCCTTCCATGCGGGCCAGCAGGATCGCCATCACGCCTTCGTAGGTTTCGCTGGTGCCCGCGCCATTGAGCATGAACACCGACTCAACGCCGCGAAACAGCGGGCGCATCGAGTAGGGATCCTTGAGGTCGCCGTGCCGGGCGACTGCACCCTTCGGCAGGTCAGCCGCCTTGGCTTCGTCCCGGGTCACTACGCCGACCTGGGAGGCGCCGCTCTCCAGCAGCTTGCCGACGACGAGAGATCCCACGGTTCCCGTTCCTCCGATAACCAGAGTATTCATCCTTGTCTCCTTTCAGTGTGACTGTCAGTTAATGGTCACGACGATGTCGTTACCTGATTGATGTCGTTACCTGATGGGGCTACTTGTGCGATGCACGTAGGGTTGGAACGCCCCCGGGTGCCGACATCGACTTGCTTTACTGCCCGGCGCGGACGACTTCCCGG
>NZ_JARESU010000481.1:0-1031 GCF_046027075.1 Paraburkholderia sp. RL18-085-BIA-A
GATTCCGAAGCCGCTTTCCGTGAAAACAGGCGGCTTCAGCGTTTGCTGCAACTGTGCGATGGGGGCGGGCGCTTTTGACTGCTTCCGACATTCTCGCGCCACACCTGACGCCCGGTGGTCACCTCCTTGCCGTCCCGGAGGACGCCGCGCCACTATTGGCGGATGAAATACGACCGCGGCTAGACAGTTCTTTTGCGCGTGGCGCAGGACATGGCCTGCTGCATCTGGGAACGGCGGAAGTCGGCCGCATTTTGCCGCCCACATGGGCCTGGTGGCGTGATTTTGCCGCGCGCTACGTCACCGCCTTGTGCGCCACCCCCGAAGGCGGTGAGATCACGGTCGTCACGCCTGCTGCCAAGGATTTCGATGCTCTGATTGCCGATGCGCCGCCGATGACGGGCGGGGAGTATCTAACGCCAGATGTGCTGGCCACGCTGTGGGGCGAGATCAATATCGCCTTGCACCAGGAACTGGCGACCGCAAAAGTCTCGCTTCAGGATTTCCTCAAGTCGCGCCACCCGGCCTGGAATCTCGTCGGCCGCGTGCATTTCAACCTCGCTGAGAACCGCAAGGACCCGGAGTCGCCGTTCGCCTTCCTGGCGACCTATACCTCGCGCCTGTCGGCCCATGGCAAAGCGCAGCACCAGCCACTGTCGCAAGCCCTCGCGGAATTTTCGGGAGCCAGGAGCAAGGCGCAGCTCCTGTCGCTGCTGCTGCCGGTGCAGCGCGCCGCGGAACACTGCGATTGGCTTCGCGAAATGGTGGATACCGGCGAGATATACCATCCGCTGCGCTGGACGCCGCTTGATGCCCACCGCTTTCTCACTGACCTGCCCAAACTTGAAACCGCGGGCATTGTCGTTCGCACGCCAGGCGTCTGGCAGTCAGGCCGTCCCGCTCGACCCGTTGTGAAAGCCAGCGTCGGCGCACGGCCGCCTTCGCTGCTGGGCAAGGAGGCATTGCTCGACTTCAGCATGGAGGTGTCCCTCGACGGCGAGTGTCTCAACGCCTCTGAAGTCAGGGATCTGCTC
>NZ_JARESU010000482.1:0-1024 GCF_046027075.1 Paraburkholderia sp. RL18-085-BIA-A
TACATCGGCGCGC
Organism: Paraburkholderia sp. RL18-085-BIA-A; assembly: GCF_046027075.1. Lineage (NCBI taxonomy): Bacteria > Pseudomonadati > Pseudomonadota > Betaproteobacteria > Burkholderiales > Burkholderiaceae > Paraburkholderia > Paraburkholderia sp. RL18-085-BIA-A. The sequence goes on from NZ_JARESU010000482.1 coordinate 14, forward strand.
TTTGCGGCACCCAAAGCCGGGCGTCGCCCGAGCTTTGTCCCTGCGGCGCGTGCGCGTGCAAGTCCGGATTGCGTCCGCTCGATCAGGAGGTCACGCTCGAACTGTGCGACGTGGTTTAGAACACCCATGGTCATCCGGCCGGCGGGGGTTGAAGTCTTTCTGGATGCGCTCAAGGGCTGTCAGGACCTTTGCCAGCCGCGGCGGCTCATTGGACTCCCAATCCTTTTGCGGCGCCAGGCGAATCCGCGCGCCGTTGGCACCACCACGTTTATCGGTGCCACGGAAGCTGGCGGCAGCGCCCCAGGCTGTGGAAACCAACTCAGGGACGGACAAACCAGAGTCGAGGACCGTGCGCTTGAGGGCGACGATATCCTGTTCGCTGACCAGCTCATGATCGACGGGTGGTATCGGGTCTTGCCAAAGCTGCGCCTCCGGGACCCAGGGGCCCAAATAGCGTGAGCGGGGACCCATGTCGCGGTGAAGCAACTTGAACCAGGTGGCAAACGCGTCCTCAAGCTGGTCTGGGTTGTCGTAGAAGCGCTTCGCAATCGGCCCGTAAATCGGATCCATACGCAGCGACAGGTCTGTCGTCAGCATCGTCGGCGCGTGCGGGCAAGACCAGGTGGACCGCGACGGCTGCCGACCTTGTCTTCGGGGCGCATTCTCAATTGCGCGCGCTGGCCGAGATTCATATCGGCCATGGGTTAGCTTTGGTTTCGTCGGAGGAGTTGCAACAGTGAACGATCTGAATTCCGATGTCGAATGGCTGATTATGGCCGCCGAACCCGGCCAGATGTCGAACTTCCGTAGCCGACCCGTTCGTGGTCCACGAGGGAAGGCTAGCCGCCTGCTTGACCGTTCACTGCGCCCGCGTAGACTGGTCGGCGAATTTTGCCTCGACCACGTCGAGCATTTCGATGTCAGGCACGCTAGCCGAGACGTCTCCAATACATAAGGATGCCTTATTTATTGAATAGGATAGCATTCCAGACGGCGGGTGCAGTAGTATCT
>NZ_JARESU010000483.1:0-1019 GCF_046027075.1 Paraburkholderia sp. RL18-085-BIA-A
CATGATGCGGGCCCCCCGCCGGTGCAACTCTGGACCCGTGACGGATTCCAGGGGGCGCTGTCAGTGGTGACCCGGACGACCTACGCGCCTGATTATCTTTCCGTGCAGGGGCCGCACGCACCGCGGCGAGCCGTCCTCGAGCGCCTGAGGCCTGACGATCAGGACGACCCTGAGGCGCTTCCGACCACCGTGGCGACTTCCCGGCTCGGCGTCACACTGCATGTGTCGGGACGGCGCAAGCCCATGCCGTATGTGGTGCGCAATGTCGAAGCGGACGAGATCCATTTCATCCAGTCCGGCACGGCCAGGTTCGAAACGGACGTGGGCTGTCTCACGGCGACGGAAGGGGACTTCGTGTGCATACCCCGATCCGTCGCGTACCGATACGCGCCGACGGGCGATGCCATGCGCAGCATCATCGTCGAGAGTCCTTCGGCCCTGAAGCTCGCGCCGCCTGCGCCAAGCGGCCTGCTCAACGTGGCGCGGGATCTGAAGTTTGCCGAAGTCGACTCCGCCATGCCGGCCGGCGGCCCGACGCGGCTGGTGCTGAAAACCCTCGACCCCGAGAACACGGTCTTCATGATGCCGCATGATCCGCTCGCGCTCGGCATGCTCCTGTCGGAGTCCGTCCCGGTGTGGAAGCTGAATCTGGCCAGTATCCAGGTTCACGCCTACCTGCCTGAGGGCGGTCCGCCCAGCCAGTTTCTGTCATCAGGCACGGGCGACCTGCTGATGTTCAACCTCAGCGCGCGTCCCGGGGGACGGCCGCCCGTTCACATCAACGCCGATTTCGACGAGGTGATCTGTTACGTGCGAGGCCCGGGCGCCTGGGGCGGGTGTACGGAACCCGGCACGTTGACCTGTGTGCCAAAGGGGGTCATCCACCACGGGCCGTCGGAGGACGTTCCTGAAGGCTATCAGGCCTGGTTGCTGGAAACACGCGCAACCCTGCGTTGGACACCGAAGGCCATTGCCGCTTCGGAGCTGATGGAAACCGGCCAATACCGGCCGCATCCGGG
>NZ_JARESU010000484.1:0-1015 GCF_046027075.1 Paraburkholderia sp. RL18-085-BIA-A
CCAGCGCATCCCGCTATGTCGCGTGAAGAGATCTATCACCACTTCGAGAGCTTCCGGCCGTCGAAGATCTGGGAATTGTGCGTGGGATCCTGTTGAGCTGAGACGTGATGAAGCGGCGTCTGCGTGAAGGCGTAGAGTTCTTCCGCTTCCTGCGCGCACGAAGCGTGTTGGGGAGATGAAGTCCTTGGCGTGGGTTGCCTGGCTGATCGGTCTGCCGCTAACAAGCGGACTGATCGCCGTTGAAGGTGCTCTTCACTGGGAGCATCTTTTCCTCATGGCACTACCGCTTCTGCGTGGCACGGCCGCCGCACTAGCCATCGCTTATACGGTGCTAGGCGGCGCGTTGATCGGACGTTTCTTTGCCCGTAGCACCTCGGAACCCACCGGCTTTCCGGCGGTCCGATCGTCAAGCCTTTGCACGGCGACGAATGGATCTTGCTCAGCAACCTGTCGAGCTTCTGCGAGCAGGATTTTCCAGGTCCGGTGCAATTCCTGTTCGGCGTGCACGGCTCGGAAGATCCGGCGCTCCAAGCGTATACTGCGCGGCTTAAAGTCGCACCCACGGCTCTGAGGTGGCAGAGGTCAGCGATGCTTCGCTGCACCCGAGTGGTGTGGTCTACGTCAGAACGTATCTCCCGGCCCTACACCCATCCCTCCATCAGCACGCGCGCGCTGCGGCTTATGATGCCTTTTTCACCGCGCACTCTCCGTCAATCGGAGTGGCTTGCGCGCCCACCCGCAACGTGCCGGACGTCCATGAATTCGAGCTGGACCTCGGCGGCGGGGAAGGCCACGCCGTCGAGCTTCACCTCGTACGCGTGATAGCCGGGATATTTGTACAGATCGGCGCGCGTCTGCATTGTTTCGACGGCGGCCTCTTGCGTGCCTTCGACCTTTACCGTCTCGTAGAAAATTAGCGCCGCGGAGTTTCTCTACCTTCGGACTCGGCTATAGAGCGACACTGCGTCAAACCACGCGTGACTTGCCCGCGTCGGCAGCACGGCGGCACACGCCC
>NZ_JARESU010000485.1:0-1013 GCF_046027075.1 Paraburkholderia sp. RL18-085-BIA-A
ATTCACGGCGAGCCCGGTACCGGCAAGAGCGTCGTCATGCGCATGCTGGCCGAACGGCTCGAGCGACTCACCGACCTGACCGTCGTCTCGATCAATCACCCGCAAAGCAATCTTGCCGACTTCTATCGTGAGATGGGCGACATCTTCGGTCTCGAACTCAGGCCGCACAACCGCTGGGGCGGCTTCAAGACACTGCGCGAGCGCTGGCTGTCGCATCTGCAAACGACTCGGCGGCGTCCCATCCTGCTGATCGACGAAGCGCAGGAAATGAGCGCGGGCGTGTTGAACGAGCTGCGGCTGATGGCCAGTGCGCGCTTCGATTCCCAGCCACTGCTGTGCGTGGTGCTCGCCGGCGACTCGCGCCTGACCGACAAGCTACGGTGCGACGAACTGCTGCCGCTGGGCAGCCGCATCCGTTCGCGTCTGGCCACTGAGAAGGCGTCTGCGGACGATCTGCTGGCCTGTCTCGATCATCTGCTCGCGACCGCCGGCGCGCCGCAATTGATGACGCCGCGACTGCGTCACACGCTGTGCGAACACGCGCTGGGCAACTATCGCGTGCTCACCACGCTCGCCAACGAACTGCTTGCCACCGCCGCCCAGCGTGAACTGCCTGAACTCGACGAGAAGCTGTACTTCGACGTGTTCGCCCCGGCCGCCCCCGCGTCACGGCGGCAGCCGGCGCGTCAATCCAGTGGAGCCCGCTGACATGTCCCGCAAAACACGCAACGCCAAACGTATCGCCGCCTTCGCGGCGCCCGAACTCTCCGACGAAGCAGCCTGCATGATGCAGTTCTTCCTTGAAGACTTCTATCTGTGGTTCAGCCGCACCTACGGCGACCAGATCCGGCGGTATTACCAGCCCTGGCACCACGACCCCGGCCAGCCACGGCACAACATCGACGACCCATTCTGAGCCGAATACAACGGGGGCCTCATCGCCCCCGATTGCTTCGCCGCCAAAACATCAATTAACTTGCAAATCGCTCCATCAACTTACGTGCTCCTGCTCA
>NZ_JARESU010000486.1:0-1002 GCF_046027075.1 Paraburkholderia sp. RL18-085-BIA-A
GATTTCCGATCGGACGCCGCCCGGACGCGGCGCCGGAAGGCCGAAATTCGCGCGAGCTATCGGGGCCATTCTCGGCTCCTGTATGACGTGCAATCCGGTCAATGGCGGTTCGTGGATCCAAAGCGGTCATATGTCTCGCACGCTCGATCGGCGGCTCCGGGTCGCGTGCTGCCGATCGCCGTCATGCAAGGTCGGGGTGAATATGCAAATTGCATGAGGCGGAACGCGGCCAGTTTCGGCCATTCGGCATTGTGATCCGTGCAGCCGCTTGGGCGACCGCTTCGCGTCCGACAGCGGTTGTGCGCTATCGATCTAGCCAGTTGGACTGCGCTGGATGTGCATTGAAGGATCAATGCTGGCCGAACACGCCAATGCGAAAGTTAGCCCGAAGCGTCCACGAATCAGCACGCGATAAGGCAAGGGCTATTGCGAAAACACCGTCATTCAGGCAGTCACGCAAAGACCGCAAGAGAGTTGAGATCCTGTTTGCGCATCTCGAACGTGTCATGAAGCTGGATCGTCTCCGGTTGCGAGGACCTTCAGGCGCCTAGGACGAGTTTCTGCTGGCCGCACTGTACAGAATTTGAGGCGAATGGCGCAGTGGTTGATACCAAAGCAGGCGGAAGTCGAAAACGCATCTGCTTGAAAGGCATCGCGGGAAGATTCCCGAAAGAATTGCGATCGGAAAGATCGCTGAGCACATCGATTGCATGCCCAAACATGACCTCGCCCCGGCCCCAGGGCCGGAGCGCCAAAACCCGTTTACAAGCAATGAGTTATAGCAACGGGTTGTAAACTTGGCGAGAAAGGCGTTTACTTCTGGTTTTTCAGAGTAGCGCAAATGAGCCCGGGAAAACATCTAATCAGTCTGCTGTCGGCAATAGAAGATCCCCACGTCGTGGGACGAACGTGGCACAAGTTGATCGACATTTTGTCGATTGCGCTGTTCTCGGTGCTGGCCGGCGCACAAGGGTGGGACGAGATGGAAGAATGGGGGCTTGC
>NZ_JARESU010000487.1:0-984 GCF_046027075.1 Paraburkholderia sp. RL18-085-BIA-A
TTTCCTGCGCCTGCTGCGAGCGCTGCCCCGGGGCCACCGGGTCGCGCGTGGCCTTGGCCGCCTGGTCGGTTTCGCCAAACATCAATTCACGCCAGGCTTCGCGCATGTGCCACTCCACGTAATACGCGAGCATGCACAGCAGGAAGTGCGCGCGCACTCGATCAGCCGTGCGGTGGTGGATCGGTCGCACCTTCAGGTCCACTGTCTTCAGGCTGAGGAATGCGCGCTCCACGTTGGCCAGTGCCTTGTAGTTGCGCACGCAGTCGGCCGCCTCCATGCGCGCGGCATCGACCGAGGTGCGGATGATGTAGATGCCATCCAGCGCCGCCTCAGCGGCGATCGCCTCGTGCTGGCGCACGAAGGTGAAGCGGTTCTCGCCGATGTCCAATTCAAAGTGCTTGGCGACCTTGTACTGGTTGATCACCTTGCCCACGCGCAGCGCGATCGCCTCAGAGCCCCTGAGCCGACCTGCGTCCACGCGATCCTTGATCTGCTGCAGGTTGCGCTCGGTGGCACCGAGCAGCTCCTGGCGCTTGTGCGCGCGCCGCGCCGCCAGCTGCGGATTGCGGCACGCCACCAGCCGCTCGCCCGGATATTGCGGCGAAGCGATCTCCAACAGGTTGCGCTCATCGAATAGCCCCAGCTGCAGTTGGCCCTGCTCGACCAGGGTGCGGATCGACGCGCTCTTCAGTGCCGTGATCCAATCGATGCCTGTCGGAAGTCGTGCATCTGAAGGTTACCGATATCGACAGCAAGCGCATGGTGATCCGTGTGAACCAGGGGAAGAACCGTAAGGATCGCTACGTGATGCTCTCGCCGAGGCTGCTTGAAATCCTGCGAACGTACTGGCACGTTGCTCACCCGCGGGACTGGCTGTTTCCGGGCAACATTCCCGGACGGCCCATCAGCCGCGATGCCGTGGGCCAGGCATGCCAGCTTGCACGTAAGCGCAGCGGCATCACGAAACCCATCACACCGCATTCG
>NZ_JARESU010000488.1:0-982 GCF_046027075.1 Paraburkholderia sp. RL18-085-BIA-A
GTCACCATAGCGAACCCCGGCAATTAGGCGCGTTGGAGAGCGCGCCATTCCGGGGCTGGCGCCACCGACCGACTTTTTCGACTGTCAGGCGGCGTTGCCTTTCCTGCGAGCGCCCAGTAGCGTGGAAACGCTCACCCCCGATTGCTCGGCTGCGTACTCGAAGGTCATTCCCTGCCTGATCAGAGACAAGCCCTTGTTCACTAGACGCGGTGTCGCGGTGTGCCGGCCGATGCGCTTGGCCCTGGCGCGCGCATCGGCCAGGCCCGGGCGGATTCGACATCTGAACGTCCGAGCAACAGTGCGGGCGAATGACGCTTCATGGCCGGACTGAGCCGGTCGCGACGGACGCCTCGTGTGATGCGAGGTGATTCTTCCCGTTCGCTTAGAGGCATAGAAGTTCGCGCGCTGCCGGGCGGCGGCAACGCGAAGGTATCGGACACCACGACGCCTTCTAATGGTCTGCGCATGCCGGTCGTGCAAACAGCGGTTTGCAGCCGGGCCCAGCCGCGAGTCAAGGCAACAACGGGATTCGGGCATAGCCAACCGGAATGCATACGGCCCGTGAAAATCAATTTCTTCGTTTAAATGCGCCCAAGTGTATTGTTGCGCACGGAGCAGAGCCCCGCCTTGTGCGACGTTCTATGCAGCAATACCCTGCGGCTTTCCGCAGGGAACATTATTTCGCGCTGTGGTGCTGGCCGATGGAATGCTCAAGGCTGATCGCGTGACGGGAACCCGGCCCGGCCGGATTCGGCGGCTAACACGAACAGAGGAGCAAACCATGTCACAAAACGCAACCGATCTTCTCAGCCTGGTGAGCGAGGTATTTCCCGGAGCAGAAGCAGAGCAGCGCCGGTTGGCGCTTCAGATCATTGCCCCGGGCGTTGCCGACGAGCGCGATGGTTGCTGATAAACACGAACAGGCGAGAAGGGCCGCAGGCGACCGAGGCCGTGCGAAAACGCAAAAGTACTCGGTTTTCGG
>NZ_JARESU010000489.1:0-980 GCF_046027075.1 Paraburkholderia sp. RL18-085-BIA-A
TCTGCGGGTCGTGCGGTGGACATGCGTCGATCCGGAAGCCGTATCCCTCAGCGAGCGCGGCGTACGAACGCTGGACCTCCGGGCTGTACATGCAGGCTCTGGTGATCGCACACTTCGCGTTGTCGATGATGATGCGGCCCGGGCAGCCGCCAAACCACTCAAAGGCACGACGGTGGCAGGCCAGCCATGTCTCGACGGTCTGGTCGAGCACGAGCTCGACATACTGGTGCCGCGACCAGCAGAGGGTCATGACGAAGAACCACGTCTTGATCTGCGCGCCCGATTCATGTGGTAGTGCCGGCCCGGCGCCGAAGTCAACCTGTGCGGCCTCCGCTGGCGCAAACTCAAGGATCGTTGTGGCCGGCACGCCGCGTTCGGCCCTCAGGCCCAGCAGGATGCGGCGCACCGCCGAGTAGCTGCCGGTGTAGCCATGGTTGCGTTTCAGCGCGTGGTGAATCGTTGTGCCCTGAACGCCGGCGTCATGCCAGTCACGGATCTGCTCGCGAAACGGCTCGAGCGTGGACACGCATGTGCTCGGCAAATGTGGAGTGCGGCCAAACACGCCGGCAATCACGGTATCGTCAGGCAACGGCTGCCCAGGATTCAGCCAGCCGCGCTCGTCGGCCATACGACGAACAGCGGTCAACTTCTTGCGACCCATCAGGCCGCTACGCCCGATGTCGCGATCAGAATCGCCTTGCCGCATGCGGACAAGGACTTGACGGTACTCAAACAATTCGAACCTCCGGTTGGTCATGGACACTCCGTTCAGAAAGAACGGGAGCGTACCCATCTGGAAAGTTCGAATCGCGTTCAACACCCTGCGCCAGTGGCGCCTATACGCCGATCATTGACTGGCTCCTTTACGCCGGTCACGGACTGGCGCCATAACGCCGATCCTGCGCTGGCGCCTATGCGCCGATCATCAGGTGGCGCCAATACGCCGATCCCGGAATGGCTCCATAACGCCGGTCAGTGAC
>NZ_JARESU010000049.1:0-62578 GCF_046027075.1 Paraburkholderia sp. RL18-085-BIA-A
GCTGAAGGCGTTGGGCGGCACGTGGAATGACCGGTCGCTGAACCCGGCCGCGGCCACGGCCACGGCGAAAGCGACGACGCCGACGCCTGGATAAAGTGCTGATGAACCACTCGCGTTACCGTTACTGGCGAGCCGTCATCCGGCCCGCCTGAACGTCAGCACGAAGCGCGTGCTGCGCGCATCGCTTTCGGCATGCACGGAGCCGCCATGCAGATCCATGATCGTGCGCACGATCGCAAGCCCTAGCCCCGTCGAACCCGTGGACCCTTGCGACAACCCCGACGAAGGCAGCGCACTGCGCGACGGATCGACGCGATAGAAACGGTCGAAAATCCGTTCGAGATGCCCGGCGGGGATCGGCTGCCCCTGGTTCGACACGGTGACGCGCACCGTGTCGACCGAGCCGCTCGCGTCCAGCACGATCTCGCCGCCCGGGGGCGTATAGCGGATCGCATTGGCGAGCAGATTGCTGACGGCGCGGCGAAACAGTTCGAGATCGGCCGTCAGGCTCGCCCCGCCGCTCACGCTCACGCGCACGTTGGCTTCTTCCGCAATCCCTTCGAAGTAGTCGGCGATATGCGTCAACTCCCACGCCGCGTCGAACTCGCGCATGTGTTTGACGAACTGCGGATGTTCGGCTCGCGCAAGAAACAGCACGTTTTCGATCATCCTCGTCAGGCGGTCGCACTCTTCCAGATTCGACGCCAGCACCGACTCGTATTCGTCGACGGTGCGCGGCCTGGCCAGCGCGACTTCGGTGGCGCCGCGCATGTTGCCAAGCGGCGTGCGCATGTCGTGCGCGAGATCGGCGGTGAAACGCGACAGCCGCTGGAAGCCCTGCTCGACGCGTTCGAGCATCGCATTCAGCGATGCCACCAGCGCTTCCAGTTCGCTCGGCACGCGCGCGACCTCGATTCGCGTATGGAGACGATTGACCGTGACAAGGCTCGCGCTCGCCGCGATATCGCGCAAGGGCCGCAGCGCGGCTCGAATCAGCAGATAGCCCAGCAGCATTGCCAGCAGCACGCCGGCCATGCCGGCCACGTGGAGCTTGTCGCGGTAACGGTCCAGCAGCAGCCAGCGGTCGCTCATGTTGCGCGCCACCAGCACGCTCGCCGTGTCGCCGTTGTGCAGTCGCACGTCGGTGAGGATGCCGCGAATCGGCGCGCCAGCGCGGCCGTGCCAGTCGCCGATGTCGGCGTCGGTGATGCGCGCCGTGGCGGCCACCCGCGCGAGCGGCGGCAACGCGGCAATGCTTGCCGCGCCGCTGGCCCCGTCCGGGGGCGCGAGCGTCTCGGCGATGTTGTGTGCGAGCGCGCGGCTGCCGTCCGGGCCGAACACTTCCATCGACATCGCGGCATTGCCGAGCACGATGCTGATCAACCGCTCGCCATGCTCGCGAATTCCCTGCGCCGACTCCAGTTCCTGCATCAGCCGCCGTGCGTGGCGCGCAGCGAGCACGATGTCGAGATCGTCCTGCGCCTTGATCTGCTTATCGAGCGCGAGGTACAGAAAACTGCCGACTAGCACGAACACCGCCAGCGTGGTGAAACCGAATGCAAGCGCGAGCGTCGCGGCGAGCGAACGGCCGCGCATCAGGCGGCGCCTTTCAGTTCGAGCACATAGCCGACGCCGCGCACGGTGTGAATCAGTTTGACGGGGAAGTTGTCGTCGATCTTGGTGCGCAGCCGGCGGATCGCGACCTCGACGACGTTGGTGTCGCTGTCGAAATTCATGTCCCACACATACGACGCGATCTGCGTGCGGCTCAGCACTTCGCCCTGGCGGCGCGCGAGGAGTTGCAGCAGCGAAAATTCACGCGGCGTCAGATCGATGCGCATGCCGCCCCGTTTGACGCGCCGGCGGTTCACGTCCATTTCGAGGTCGCCCACCTTGATCAGCTCGCTTTCGCGCGGCGGCCCACGGCGCGCGAGCGTACGCACGCGCGCCAGCATTTCGACGAACGCGAACGGCTTGACCAGGTAGTCGTCGGCGCCGAGTTCGAGGCCGCGCACGCGGTCGTCGACGTCGTCGCGCGCGGTGAGGAACAGCACGGGCGTGGTGCGGGTGCTGCGCAAGGTCTTGACGACGGTCCAGCCGTCCATGCCGGGCAGCATCACGTCGAGCACGATCACGTCGTACTCCTCTTCCTGCGCGAGCAGCAGACCTTGCGGGCCGTCGTTCGCCACGTCGACCGCGTAGCCGGATTCTTCCAGGCCTTTCTTCAGATAGGCGGCTGTTTTCAGCTCGTCCTCGATCACCAGGATTCGCATCGGTTGCTCCGCTTTGCGTTGACTGTGAAATCATACCGTCAAGTGCCCTGGTCGATGATTACGATCCGGTAATGAACGTGCGCCCAGCGACCCGGCTACGCGGCTTATGACGAGGCACGGCTGGCCGCCGCGCTGGGCTTTGTCCGGCCGCGCCGCCCAGCCCAGCACCCTCTGGGTCCGCACGGCGCGCGCCCGGACGCGAGTGCCCCGCTGCCAATGCGGTTGCCGCTCCCGCCGCCGCATCCGAAACTGTTATTCTTCCCTCTCCTTCGACCATCACCTGGTCGCCAGCCGCCAACGGGCGGCACTCCCCGGCGGCGCTCGCGCGGCCACCTCCGAGACACAGGAATTTGCATGTTCGGCTTTCTGCGCGGTTATTTCTCCAACGACCTGGCAATCGACCTCGGCACGTCGAATACGCTGATCTACATGCGTGGCAAAGGCATCGTGCTGGACGAACCCTCGGTAGTCTCGATTCGTCAGGAAGGCGGCCCGAATGGCAAGAAGATCATTCTGGCCGTCGGCAGGGAAGCAAAACAGATGCTCGGCAAAGTGCCGGGCAACATCGAGGCGATCCGTCCGATGAAAGACGGCGTGATCGCCGACTTCAACATCACCCAGCAGATGATCAAGCGCTTCATTCAGATGGCGCACGAGTCGCGGATGTTCGCGCCGTCGCCGCGCATCATCATCTGCGTGCCCTGCGGCTCCACTCAGGTCGAGCGGCGTGCGATCAAGGAAGCCGCGCATAGCGCGGGCGCCTCGCAGGTCTATCTGATCGAGGAGCCGATGGCCGCCGCAACCGGCGCGGGGCTGCCGGTGTCGGACGCGACGGGCTCGATGGTGGTCGACATCGGCGGCGGCACGACCGAAGTCGGCGTGATCTCGCTCGGCGGCATCGTGTACAAGGGCTCGGTGCGCGTGGGCGGCGACAAGTTCGACGACGCGATCGTCAATTACATCCGCCGCAACTACGGGATGCTGATCGGCGAGCAGACGGCCGAAGCGATCAAGAAGGAAATCGGCTCCGCGTTTCCGGGCTCCGAAGTCAAGGAGATGGAAGTCAAGGGCCGCAATATGTCGGAGGGCATTCCGCGCAGCTTCACGGTGTCCAGCAACGAGATTCTGGAAGCGTTGACCGATCCGCTCAACCAGATCGTCTCCGCGGTGAAGATCGCGCTAGAACAAACGCCGCCGGAACTCGGCGCTGACATCGCGGAGCGCGGCATCATGCTGGCGGGCGGCGGCGCGCTGCTGCGCGACCTCGACCGGCTGCTCGCGGAAGAGACGGGGCTGCCGGTGTTCGTGGCCGAAGCACCGCTGACTTGCGTGGTGCGTGGGTCGGGGATGGCGCTCGAGCGGATCGAGAAGTTCGGGGGCGCATTTTCGTACGATTGAGCGAGCGGGAAGAAGCGGGCGCGTTTGGTCACTTCGTCACGCACGCACAGCATCGTTCCCATTGGCGGTAGCGCGATCATTTGAAGTTGAAAGTTCTCGCTACGCCGATCACGCAGCTTGCACGCCTTGCGCGAACAAGCACCACGCCTTGCGCGAATTAGCGCCACGCCTCGCACCACCAGCCCGCAACAACCCCCCGCCAGATTTTTTTCGCGCAACGCGCGAACTTATACTCCGTACATCGGCGCGCCCACCCACGGCTCGCCGCAACCCGTAGCGGAGCAACCATGCACGACAAACGACTCGCCGGCACGCCGAGCGGCATGGTCACCAGCCCTCATGTGTTGGCGAGCGAAGCCGGCCGCGACGTGTTGCGCGCGGGCGGCAATGCGATCGAAGCAGCTATCGCGATCGGCGCGGCGCTGTGCGTGACGTATCCGCATTTCACGGGACTCGGCGGCGACGCCTTCTGGATGATCGCCGACCGTAACGGCATGTTGCGCACGCTCTCGGGCATCGGCCAGGCTGCGGCGCAACTGCCCGCGTTCGACAGTACGATTCCGATGCGCGGCCCGGCGTCCGCGCTCACTACCGCCGCGACCGTCGACACCTGGCATCACGCGTATCAGATCAGCAAAAGCGCATGGGGCGGCACGCAGCCGTGGTCGTCGCTGTTCGATCGTGCGCTCGACTATGCAAGCAACGGTTTTCCGGTCACGCCGTCCCAACATTTCTGGCAAAACCTGCGAGCCGAGGAACTGGGTGCATTGCCAGGCTTCGCGGCGGCCTTCGCTCCCCACGGCAGGATTCCCGAGATCGGCGAACGTTTCGCGCAACCCGCGTTGGCGAACAGCATTGAACGGATTGCCCGCTTCGGTGCGCGCGAATTTTATGACGGCGAACTCGCCGAACGCATCGCGCGCGGTTTGCGGCAGGCCGGCTCGCCGCTTACATCAAGCGATCTCGCCAGCACCCGGGCACGCGACGAAGCGCCGCTGCGAGTCGCGTATCGCGGCGGCGAACTGGTGAGCCTGCGTCCGCCCACGCAAGGTGTAACGACCCTGCAAATCATGGGCACGCTGGAGCGCTTCGACATCGGCGCGATTCGCGAAGGCAGCGCCGATTACTATCATCTGCTGGTGGAAGCGGTGAAGTGCGCGTTCGTCGATCGGGACCGTTTCGTAGCCGACCCCGAATTCAACGACGTGCCGGTTGATCAGATGCTGTCACCCGCGACGCTCGATGCCCATGCGCGCTCCATCAACCTGCATCGAGCACGGGCATGGCCGCAGGTTTTCCGTCCAGGCGACACCGTGTACATCGCCGCGACGGATAGCCTGGGCCGCAGCGTCAGTGTGCTGCAAACGGTCTACTTCGATTGGGGCAGCGGCGTGGTGGCGGGCGACACCGGCATTCTGTGGCACAACCGCGGCGCGTCGTTCAGCACTCAGCCTGCGCACCACAATGTCGTGCGCCCGGGCAAGCGCCCATTTCATACGCTGAACCCCGGCATGTATCTGCAACACGGCCGCCCGCGCCTGCTGTTCGGCACGCAGGGCGCCGACGGGCAGCCGCAAACGCTGGCCGCCATTCTCACGCGGCTGATCGACTACGGCATGGACCCGCTTGCCGCACTCGCGCGCCCGCGCTTTCTGCTCGGCAAGACGTTCTCCGATACGCGTGATGCGTTAAAGCTCGAACAGGACGCCGGCGCCGATGTATTCGCCGCGCTCGCCGCGCGCGGTCACGAGGTCAGCGCGATTCCTGCGCAGAGTCCTTTGGCGGGCCTCCCCGGCGTGATCCGCATCGCAGCGAACGGCGCGGTTTCAGGCGCGCACGATCCGCGCAGCGATGGCCGCGCGCTAGGCATTTGACGAACTGCGCCGCTGCTCTCGCGCGTGAACAGCTTCACTGCGAACGCCACCGCCGGCTTCCTGGCTGATGCTAACCACCGCACTGACGAACGCGTGCGGGCAACGCACCGCCCCCACCATCGTCAACCCAACGTAAAACGATCACGCGTCGTCACATAGTCGCTCGCGCCAAAGCGGCCTACCGGAAAGTAGTGCTGCAAACGCACGCGCCACGTTTCGATGTCGATCAACCCGTCGCGCGCATGCAGCCGATGCACGCGCCCAATGAAAATCTGCCGGCTGCACGTCTCCAGCGTCTCCCAGATCGTGCATTCGAACGCAACCGGCGCTTCCGCGATACGCGGCGGCGCGACGTGCGAACTCGGCAACGGCGTCAAGCCGACTTCGGCAAGTTCGCTCACATTGGGCGGCAGTCTTGCGCCGCAGCGATGCATCTTCTCGGCGATCGCTTCGTCGGCGAGATGCACGACGAACTCGCCGGTCCGCGTGATATTGACCGCCGTGTCCTTGAGCGTGCCGTCCGCCACCCGATTGATGCTGATCATCACGATCGGCGGTTCTTCGCCGAGCATGTTGAACATCGAGAACGGCGCGGCATTGATCGTACCGTCGGCGCCGAGCGTGGTGACGAGCGCAATCGGACGCGGCACGATCAGGCTCGCCATCAGCTTGTAACGCTGGTATTCGGTGATCGCGTCGAAATCAATTTCCATGTCGGGCCGCCTGGCGGGTCGTCGCCTGTCCAATGATGCCGAGTAGCTGACCGAGGCTTTTCTCGCCGCGCATTCGCGACGTTTCGATGCGTTCTTCCAGATCGCGCAGATGCGCTTCCATATGCGCGATCGCGCCCGCCGCATCGCGCGCCTCGATGCAATCGACGATCGCTGCATGCTCCGCGTGCTCGCACGGCGCGTGCCCCGGCGGCTCGTATACGCCGACGATCAGCGAGCAGCGCGACACCAGTTCCTTCAGATAGTTTTGCAGGATCGAATTGCCGGCCAGTGCGGCGATGCGCATATGAAAGCCGCTGGCGAGCGTCGCCCACGAAGGTTGATCGAAGCGATGCATGGCGTCGTGCTCGCTCGCCAGTTGCTCACGCAGCGCCTCGATGTCGGTCGTGTTCGCGCGCTGCACGGCAAGCTCGACCAGCATCCGTTCGACGGAGCGCCGTGCTTCGAAAATCTCGCGGGTTTCCTCAGGGGTCGGCTCGGCGATCACCGCGCCCTTGTTCGGCCGCAACACGACGATGCCGTCATACGCGAGCTTCTCCAGCACGCGCCGCACGACCGCGCGGCCCACGCCGAACAGCTGGCACAGCTCGGGCTCCGGCAGCTTGGTGCCCGGCGTCAGCCGATGATTCAGCACACCGTCGAAGATCGACTGATAGATGCGCGCGTCGATGTCCGCTTCGTCGGCGGCGGCTTTTTTCGCGGTGGCCGCGACCGCTTTGGCACTCATGCCGCGACCGGACGCACGATGCCGTCCCGCTCCAGATCGTCCATATGACTCGCGATCGCACCCGGCGTGGTGATCCACACGTCGCCTCGCGCACGCGCGGCCGCGATGTGTTCGAGCGCGCGGCGCAGCTGCCGCAACCGGTAAGGCTGGCCGACCAGGTACGGATGCAGCGCGATGCCCATCACCAGCGCCTGGGGTTGCGTGCCGCGATTGGCCTGTTCGAGCATCTCGTCGAACTGATCGATGATCATGTCCGCGAATGCGCGGCCGTCCATGTGACGGCCCACCATCATCGGCAGATCGTTGAGTTCCTGCGGATACGGAATCGACCAGAGCGGCGCGCCGCGCGTGGTCATGCGCACGGGGCGGTCGTCGTGACACCAGTTCAGCGTGTAGCGATAGCCGGTCTCGGCCAGCAGATCGGGCGTCAAATGCGACTCCGAGATCCACGGCGACAGCCAGCCGTGCGGCGGCCTGCCCGATTCTTCCGCGATCCGTTCACGGCAATGCAGAAGCAACTCGCGCTCGCCGCGCTCGTCGAGCTCGCTCTGCCGATGCGCGTTCGTGTGCCCATGACCGATCAGCTCGTCACCACGTGCGACGCATGCCGCGATCAACTCCGGGCAGTGATCGTAGAGCGCGGTGTTGATCAGCGTGCCGGCGGGCAGCGCGAGCTGATCGAACAGTTCGATGCAACGCCATGCGCCGACGCGATTGCCGTACTCGCGCCAGCTATGGTTCAGCACATCCGGTTGCGGCGACAGCGGACCGAGTGCCGCACCGAGGCCTTCCCCGAATGCAAAGTGCTCGATGTTGAAGCCGAGATAGACCGCGAGTCCCGTCTCCCCGGGCCAGCGAAAAGCGTCGCTGTCGGTGATCGGCCGGTATGCGAAGCGGCCATGCGTGGTGAGCGCTTGACGCGCGCGGTTTGCTGCTGCTGGCATGTTCCGTATGTCGTTCATTTGCAAGAAGCCGTGGATGACGAAAAGCGCCGGGGCACGTCATGGATGAACCGGATTGGATCGGGTCATGCCCCGAGACGGACCGGATACGCACCGTGATCGCGCGAAATGAGCCTGCTGATCGCTGACGATCGACGCTGCGGATCGTTTGCAATATGTGAGCCAACTCGTAGACGTTAAGCACAACGGTGCGTCGGCGATCGGCGAGCGCCGCAATGCAGCGAATGGCACATGTCTTGCATTTGCATGGCTTCGCATCGGCGGCGAGTCTATGGCCGCGCATGCTCCACAGTTCGCCGTTCACGAGGACACCTCTTCATGATTCAGCCTGCTTCAACGGTGCTCGAAACCCAAGCCGCCGACATCGAACTGGTGCACGTGTCGAAGCAATACGGCGAGTCGCTGGCCGTCGACGCGATCGACCTGCGTATCGACGGCGGTCAGTACTGCTGTCTGCTCGGACCGTCGGGGTGCGGCAAGACCTCGACCTTGCGCATGATCGCCGGGCATGAATCGGTCACCGAAGGTGACATTCTGATCGCGGGCCGCAACGTCACGCGCGCCGAACCCGCGGCGCGCGGCACGGCGATGGTGTTTCAGAACTATGCGCTGTTCCCGCATCTGAGCGCGCTCGACAATGTCGCGTTCAGCCTGAAGATGCGCGGCGTCGCCAAGGACGTGCGGCGCAAGCGCGCGGCCGAACTGCTCGAACTGGTCGCGATGTCCGCGTATGCGGAGCGCAAACCCGCGCAGTTGTCCGGCGGCCAGCAGCAGCGCGTGGCGCTCGCGCGCGCGTTGTTGAATCAGCCCGGCTGCCTGCTGCTCGACGAACCGCTGTCCGCGCTCGACCCGTTCCTGCGCGTGCAGATGCGCGCCGAACTCAAGCGCTGGCAGAAAGAACTCGGCATTACCTTCGTGCACGTCACGCACTCGCAGGAAGAAGCGATGGCGCTCGCCGATCTCGTCGTGGTGATGAGCCACGGCCGTATCGAACAGAGCGGCACGCCGCACGAAGTGTTCAATCGTCCGCGCACCGAATTCGTCGCGCGCTTTCTCGGCGGACATAACGTCTTCAATACGAATGGGCGCCTTTTCACCGTGCGCGCTGACCATCTGCGGGTGGTGCCGCACGGCGTCACGCCGGTGCAGAACGCCAGCGGCGAGAGCGGCCTCACGCGCATCGGCGGCGTGCCCTGCAAGGTTCGCGAAGCCGAGTACCAGGGCACGCATCTGCGCATGACGCTCGACCCGCTCGACGGTTCGCCCGAATTGATCTCGCTCGTGAGCGACCGCGACTACGAAGCGACGCGCTTCGGCCCCGACGCGCGTGTGGTGGTCTGGTGGAACGAACAGGATGCGCATCCGCTGGCAGCGTGAGTGCCTGCGTTGCAGCGGATCGCGTCGCGGTGAATACAACGTCAACTGAGGAGAGAAAGCAATGAACGAAACGAACGAGAGCCCGGCAGCGGCCGTAACCGATGTGAAGGAAAAAGGCCTGTCGCGCCGCACGTTCATCAAGGGCGCGGTGGCCGCGGCCGGCATTGCCGGCTTTCCGTACGTGCATGCGCAGGAAAAGATCACGTTGCGCTACCTCGGCACGGCCGTTAATCAGAGTGCCGACATCGCGAAGAAATTCAAGGAAGACACCGGCATCGAGATTCAATACGTACCGGTGACCACCGACGACGTCGCCAAGCGCATCATCACGCAGCCCAATTCGTTCGATATCGTCGACACCGAATACTTCGCGCTCAAGAAGCTGATTCCGGCGGGCACGCTCGCGGGCATGGACACCAAACGCATCAAGCTCGCCGACAAGATCACGCCCGTGCTGACGCGCGGCGAAGTGAACGGCAAGAAGATCGGCGACCAGGGCACCGCGCCGAAGAAGGTGATGTTCCTGACCGGTCCGCGCTCGACCGAATTCTCCGCGACGCCCACCGAATGGATGACGTTGATCCCGACCACCTACAACGCGGACACGCTCGGCATTCGTCCCGACCTGATCAAGCGCCCGATCGACAGCTGGGCGGAACTGCTCAATCCGCAGTTCAAGGGCAAGGCGGCGCTGCTGAACATTCCCGCGATCGGCATCATGGATTCGGCGATGGCGATCGAGGCAATGGGCCACATGAAATACGGCGACAAAGGCAACATGACCAAGGCCGAGATCGATCAGACCATCAGGGTCCTGATCGAGGCCAAGCACGCGGGCCAGTTCCGCGCGTTCTGGAAGGACTTCAACGAGAGCGTGAACCTGATGGCGTCGGGCGAAGTCGTGATCCAGTCGATGTGGTCGCCAGCGGTGACGAAGGTGCGCACGATGGGGGTCGCGTGCAAATTCCAGCCGCTCAAGGAGGGCTATCGCTCGTGGGCGTCGGGCTTCGGCTTTCCGCGTTCGCTGCAAGGCAAGAAGCTCGACGCCGCGTACGAGTTCGTCAACTGGTTCCAGGACGGCTGGGCGGGCGCCTACCTGATGCGCCAGGGCTACTACCCCGGCGTGATCGAGACCGCGAAGACGCACATGCAGCCGTATGAATGGGACTACTGGATCGAAGGCAAACCGGCCGCGCAGGACATCAAGGCGCCGGACGGCCAGTTGCTCGAAAAGGCCGGCGCCGTGCGCGACGGCGGTTCGTACACCCAGCGCATGAGCGCGATTGCGTGCTGGAACGCGGTGATGGACGAGAACATCTATATGGTTCAGAAGTGGAACGAGTTCATCGCGGCCTGATCTGTGCAGCGCCGTGCGATGTATTTGCCGGCGCATAACGCGCCGGCAGCGGCTTTTTTCGCCGCGTAGTCCAGCGCAGCCCATTCCCCGCGCGGCGGTCTCGCCGCGCCAGTCATCCGGTAGACACGCGCCCATGGCAACGATCGATCTTCCCTCGCACGCGCAGGTCGCGCCCGTCAAACACCGCCGCGCGCCGGCATGGTTGCAGGCGACGCCGCTGTCGCTGACCTTCCTGCTGTTTTTCATCGTGCCGCTGGTCATCACGCTGATCGTCAGCTTCTGGGACTTCAACGAATACCAGATCATTCCCGCCTTCACGCTGAAGAACTACGCGGCGATCTTCAACGGCTGTTCGTCGATGACCGACGTCTGCGTGAGCTTCAAGACCTACTGGTCCACGCTGAAGTTCTGCGCGATCGTGTGGGCCGTGACGCTGCTGCTGGGCTTTTCGATCGCGTACTTCCTCGCGTTTCACGTGCGCACGACGAGCATGCAAACCGTGCTGTTCCTCGTCTGCACGATTCCGTTCTGGACGTCCAACGTGATCCGGATGATTTCGTGGATGCCGCTCCTGGGCCGCAACGGCCTCGTCAATCAGGCGCTGCTCGGCGCGCATCTGATCGATCAGCCGCTCGAATGGCTGCTGTATTCGAACTTCTCGGTGGTGCTCGCGTTCGTGCATCTGTACACATTCTTCATGATCGTGCCGATCTTCAACGCGATGATGCGCATCGACCGCTCGCTGCTCGAAGCCGCGCGCGACGCGGGCGCGAGCGGCTGGCAGGTGGTGCGCGACGTAGTGTTGCCGCTGTCGAAGACGGGCATCGTGATCGGCTCGATCTTCGTGATCACGATCGTGATGGGCGACTTCCTGACCGTCGGTGTGATGGGCGGCCAGCAGATCGCATCGGTCGGCAAGATCATTCAGGTGCAGACCGGCTACCTGCAGTTTCCCGCCGCGGCGGCCAACGCAATCATCCTGCTCGCCGTGGTGCTGATGATCGTGTGGGGTCTGACGCGGGTCGTCGATATCCGCAAGGAGCTGTGAAAATGCAGGCCATTCGCGTCAAACGTCGGGAACACCGTCCGGCAAGCTTCTACTGGCTCGCGTTGCTGTTCGGCCTGTTCGTGCTGTTTCTGTACGGACCGGTGATCACGATTTTCATCCTGTCGTTTCAGGGCCCCGAGGGCGGCCTGACGTTTCCGATGCGCGGCGTTTCGCTGCACTGGTTCGCGGTGCTGCGCGACGGCGTCGGCGATGTCGACATATGGGCCGCGTTCGGGCGGTCGGTCCGGCTCGCGCTGGCGGTCACGGTGCTGACCGTGCTGTTTTCGGTGGCCGCGGGCCTTGCCTTCCGTCGAAAATTTCGCGGCGACACGGCAGTGTTTTACGTGTCCGTAGCGAGTCTGATCATGCCGTCCATCATCGTGTCGCTCGGCATCGGCCTGACCTTCCGGCTGCTGGATAACGGCGTGAAGTTCCTCGCGTCGGCATGGGGATATCAATCATTCGCCGATAACTATACGACCTCGATGGGCCTCTTCACGTCGGCGCTCGGCGCGCATCTGACGTGGACGCTGCCGTTCGGTTTGCTGGTGATGTTCGCGGTATTCAACCGTTTCAATCCGGCTTACGAAGAAGCGTCGCGCGATCTGGGCGCGACGCCGTGGCAGAGTTTCCGGCATGTCGTGCTGCCGATCATCGGACCGTCGGTAGTCGGCGTCGCGATGTTCGGCTTCACGCTGTCATGGGACGAGATCGCTCGTACCTCCCAGGCGATCGGCGATCAGAACACCTTGCCGCTCGAACTTCAGGGACTCACCACGTCGGTGACGACGCCGGTCATTTACGCGCTCGGCACGATGACGACGGTGTTGTCGCTGACCGTGATGGGCGCGTGTCTGCTCGCGGTGAGGTTGCTGGCGCGCCGGCGCGCGGCGGCGGGGTTGCAATAGAGGCTTGCGCTTGCTTGCTCGCGGCAGGCCTTGTACTCCTGCGATCATGCGCGAGCCGCGATCGGTGGCTTCTATCGGAACGGCAATGCGCATCACGAGCGCTTCGGCATCGCGCGCAATGCATCGACGGTCTGAATCATGTGGCACAGTATCGCCAGGCGCGCGCACGACGCGTACGCCACCGTACAGCCCCATGAGCGACATGACGACACTGCCCGCCTACGAGCCTCCGGTCGACGAAAACGAGCTGCTGCTGAAGTGGATCCGCCGCGCACGCGAATCCCAGATGAGCCACTACGACATGGCCGACCTGCTGTCGGCGCGCGACCGCTGGATCGGCTGGCTGGTGACCGCGTTGACCGCGTTCGTGGGCACGGCGGCGTTCGCGTCGCTGACGTTGACTGCGATCTCGATGGAAATGCGGGTCTTTGTGGGGATCGTGAGCGTCACGGCCGTCGTGTCGGCCGCGTTGCAGACCTTCCTGCGCTATGCGGAGCGTGCGGAGAAGCACCGCGCGGCGGGCGCGCGCTATGGCGCTGTGCGTCGTAGACTCGAAGCGGTCTTTGCCGGCGACCCCGACGCGCGCGACGGCCACTACCTCACCGCGATTCGCGACGAACTCGACCGGCTCGCGGAAGATTCGCCGAACGTGCCGCCGCACATCTTCTACCGCACGCAGCGCACGCTATCGAGGGACACGCCACGCAGTCGCGATGCGTGAGCGGTGGGCTGTGAAGAGTGGTTGCGCATGGCGCGGTAAGAGTCTTTACGCGGCGCGCGAGTGAAGGCTTTTGCCAATCAAGTAGCCAATCGAATCGTAGTGTCCAACAACGCACGTTCGATAACGACTGGAACGCGCCTGCCATCCGTCACCGCTTCAAAGATCGTCGACGCTGATCCCCAACTCCGCCGCCATGCGCCGCACCACCGTTTGCAGCCGGCTCACCTCGTCGGCCAGGCGCTTCTGCTCGGCCTTCACCGCCTCGAAAGCGGACAACGGCACCGCATCATCCTCGGCGCCCGGCTGCGCAAGCTCGCTCGCGCTCACTTCGCCGCACAGCAGATGCGTCCAGCGGTTCTCGCGCTCGCCCGGCGTGCGTGCCAGCTTCACGACACGTGGCGGATCGTTGACCGCCAGTTCCTCCAGAAACGCCTCGACCGACGAAATATCGGCAAAGCCATGCAAACGCGCGCTGTTCAGCCGCAATTCGGCGGCGGTCTGCGGACCGCGTAGCAGCAACGTGGTCAGCAACGCCGCCGACTGGCTCGGCAAACCGAGCACGCGATTCATGTTGTGCTCGAAGCGCGGCACGCGGCTGCTGCTGCCTTCCATCACGAGGCTCAGCCGCTTCAGGCCGTCGACGGCGGTCAGCACCTCGGCCTCGGTCGCGTTCATCACCGGCGCGCGGCCGGTTTTCTGGTTGCAGCCAAGCGTCAGCGCGTTCAGCGAAAGCGGGTAACTGTCGGGCACGGTGTGCTGCTTTTCGACGAGCACGCCGAGCACGCGTCCTTCAAGCAACGTCAACGCACGGATCGAAGGACGGGAGGAAGCGTCGGGGGTGGAGTTCATAGATGATGTCGCGGCATGAGCCGCCGGGTCTCGTGGATGATGCGCGTTACCGTTGCACAGCAGGCGGCGCGTTGTGGTTTGTGGGCACTATGATAGACGGCCCGGGCGTCGCGGGGTACGAATCCCGGCATCCGGCGCCGGCCGGGCACACGGCGCGCTGCGGGCGATAGTTCCGGCTCGAAGCCCATTTCACGGAGCGACTCGATACGTGACCCAATGCCCGCCCGCCGCCCGCCGCCCGCCGCCCGCCGCCCGGCGATTGTGCGCGATCTCGCTCCTGCCCGGCACGGTGTGCGTGCCCGGCGCCTGCGAGCGCTTTTCCTCGCGCGCGGCGATCGCACGCACCGCTCGGCACCGCGACTTCCTCACGCCGTCTTCGAATACTTGAACGTCCCCTGCGCGCTCGCGATCAGCAGCTTGCCGTCCACCCACGCTTCGCCGCGCGAAAAGAAAATCGAGCGGCCCTGGCGCTCCAGAAAGCCCTTTGCCGTCACCGATTCGCCAAGTCCTTTGTCGAGATAGTTGGTGGTCAACGACAACGTGAACGCATGCCGCGCCGGTTGACCCATTGGCGCATAGAGGCCCGCGTATCCCGCCGCCGCATCGAGCAGGGTCGCGATCGCACCGCCTTGCAGCACACCCTGGCGATTCAGCTTGCTCGGGTCGATCGGCATGAGCAGTTCCGCGTAGCCGTCGCGCCATTGCGTCAAACGGACGCCGAGCGATTCGAGAAACGGGTTGTCGATGGGAAAGTCGGACATGTTCAAGCCTTTGCTGTTTTTCAATCGGATGAGGAAGGCGCGAAGCGCGCGGCCAATGATGAACAGTCAGCATACTAGCGTTCGCTCTCCGGCAGCGCCGAGCCGGGCGCCCACCTCAACAGGCCGATCCCACGCTGTGAGGCACAATCCCGGTTTCGCTCCTCGCGCTGCCCGGCCTGCCGCCGTCGATCATCAGCGTGATTCGCCACAGCGTGCCGACCGGTCCGCCGCTTACATCCTCGACTATGCGACTTCGGCGAATTACGCGGGACAGCTAACGGGGCCGCTCGCGGGCCGCTTCGTCGCCGCGCATTTCGGCATGCAGGCGGTGTTTCTGATCACGAGCGGCTTGATGCTCGGCGGCACGGTGTTCAATGGATGGGCGTTCAGCGGTTCGCGCGCCGCGCGGTGACGGCGAGCGTTGCGGCGGCGCACCACTGTCTCGCCGGCAAATTCCGTCACATCTGCTAGTGTTGTCTGACCAGACTCTTTCCGTGGAGCGCTCATGCCAGCCGCCCGACTAGCGAAGCACGAGCCAGCGCGCAGCGCCGGCAGAATGACCGACGCCACTACGCGCCTGAGCGACGCGCAGATCGCAGCGGAAGCAATCCGCCGCCTCGCGTGGGACGCCGCCGTGCCCGAACACACAATCCAGGTGAAAGTCTCGCGCGGCCGCATCACGCTGCACGGCGAACTGCAACGCGAGCAGCACAAAGCCGCCGCGCTCGAAGACGTTACGCGCCTGTTCGGCGTGACGGGTGTGTTGGATCGCACGGTCGTCAAGTCGGGCTAGCGTCAGCCGCCGATCGTCTTGTGCACCGCACTCGCGAACACATCGCGGCAACGCGAGTTGCGCCGCGCGCGGCGGTTCAGGATTTCCACGTCCAGTTGCGGATCTCTTCCCTGTCGATGCCCTCGGCATGCGCGTAAGCGAGATGCTCGATGATCTGCCCGCGCAGCCATTCCTTCGCGTGATCGCCGACGCCGCGCAGCGATGGCACGCGATTGATCACGTCGATCGCCAGCGAGAAACGGTCCACCTGATTGACGATCGCCAGTTCGAGCGGCGTGTTGATGTTGCCCTTTTCGTAGTAGCCATGCACGTGCAGGTTTTCGTGATTCGTGCGGTTGTAGGTGAGCTTGTGCACGAGCGACGCATACGAATGGAAGTTGAAGATCACCGGCTTGCTGGTGGTGAACAGGGAGTCGAAATCGCGATCGGACAGCCCGTGCGGATGCGCATGCTCGGGCATCAGCCGGAACAGATCGACCACGTTGACGAAGCGGATCTTCAGACCGGTAAAACGCTCCTTCAGAATCTGCACGGCGGCGAGCGCTTCCATCGTCGCGATGTCGCCGGCGCAGGCGACCACCACGTCCGGATCGACGCCCTGATCGGTCGACGCCCAGTCCCAAATGCCGATGCCCTTGGTGCAATGCGTGACGGCCGCGTTCATGTCGAGATACTGCAGATGCGGCTGCTTGTCGGACACGATCACGTTCACGTAGTCGCGCGAACGCAGACAATGATCGGCAACGCTCAGCAGGCAGTTCGCGTCCGGCGGCAGATAGATGCGCACCACGTCCGGGCTCTTGTTGGTGACCACGTCGAGAAAGCCGGGGTCCTGGTGCGTGAAGCCGTTGTGATCCTGACGCCATACGAGCGACGTGATCAGCAGGTTGATCGACGGCACCGGCTGGCGCCAGCCCAGGTCGCGCTTGGCTTTTTCCAGCCACTTGGCGTGCTGGTTGAACATCGAGTCGATCACGTGGACGAACGCTTCGTAAGTGGCGAACAGACCGTGGCGGCCGGTCAGCACGTAGCCTTCGAACCAGCCTTCGAGCGTATGTTCACTGAGCATCTCCATCACGCGGCCGTCGGGCGCGAGTTCGCCGCCGTCCGCGTCGCCCGGCTCGGTGTCGGCGAGCCAGGTTTTCGGCGAGGCTTCATAGACCGCGTTGAGCTTGTTGCTCGCGGTTTCGTCGGGGCCGAACACGCGGAAGTTCGTCATGTTCCTGCGCATCACGTCGCGCAGGAACGTGCCTAGCACGCCGGTCGGCGACGTGTACGACCCGGCGGGTTTCTTTACCGTCACCGCATAGTCGCGAAACGGCGGCATGTCGAGCATCTTGCACAGCAGCCCGCCGTTCGCATGCGGATTCGCGCTGATGCGGCGCGTACCTTCGGGCGCGAGTTCGCGCAGTTCTTCGACGAGACGCCCGGCTTCGTCGAACAGCGTGTCGGGTCCATAGCTGCGCAGCCAGCTTTCCACCAGTTTCAGGCTCTTGCCGTTGGTGGCCGGATCGAGCACCGGCACCTGGTGCGCGCGCCACGAGCCTTCCACCTTGTGGCCGTCCACTTCCTTCGGCCCGGTCCAGCCCTTCGGCGAACGCAGCACGATCATCGGCCAGCGCGGGCGCAACGTGTCGCGGTTCGCGCGCGCATGCTGCTGGATCGCGCGGATTTCGCCGATGCATTGTTCGAGCGCCGCCGCCATCAGCTGATGCATCGTGTCGGGATCGTCGCCTTCGACGAAATACGGTTTGTGGCCATAGCCTGTCAACAGCGCTTCGAGTTCCTCGCGGGGAATCCGCGCGAGGATCGTCGGATTGGCAATCTTGTAGCCGTTCAGGTGGAGCACCGGCAGCACGGCGCCGTCGCGGATCGGGTTGAGGAATTTGTTCGAGTGCCACGAGGTGGCAAGCGGGCCGGTTTCCGCTTCGCCGTCGCCGATCATCACCGTGACGATCAGATCGGGGTTGTCGAACGCGGCGCCGTACCCGTGCGACAGGCTATAGCCGAGTTCGCCGCCTTCGTGAATCGAGCCGGGCGTCTCGGGCGTGCAATGCGAACCGATGCCGCCCGGAAACGAGAACTGGCGGAAGAAGCGCCGCATGCCGGCTGCGTCCTCGCTGCGGTCCGGGTAGATCTCCGAGTAATGTCCTTCGAGATAGCAATGCGCGAGACTGGCCGGCGCGCCATGACCGGGACCCGACAGATAGATCATGTCCAGATCGAGCTTGCGGATCATCCGGTTCAGATGCACCAGCACGAAGCTTTGGCCCGGGTCCGAGCCCCAGTGGCCGAGCAGGCGGTTCTTGATGTGTTCGGGTTTGAGCGGTTCACGCAGCAGCGGGTTGTCGCGCAGATAGATCATGCCGACCGACAGGTAGTTGCACGCGCGCCAGTAGCGGTCCATCTTGCGCAGCGTGTCGGGGTCCAGGGTTTGCGGCGGGGCAGGATGCGAAACGGCTTCGGCCATGGCTCACTCCTCGAAAAGGACTGTCAGGCAGGTTGGCGGATGCGGCGGCGGGTGTTCGTGATGTGGGTGGCGTTGCGTGAAACGGCGGCAACCAAGGCTTCAAAGCAGCGGCAAGATCACAGCGCGTAGCGAGGTTGTTCTGTCATGCTCGTGACACAACCAGGGGCGTATTGACCCACGGCCCGATGCCGGCGGCTTTCCCCGGTGCCGGCTGCGATCGTCAGGGGATGTGACAGGCCGCGCGCGTCATGGTTCGACGCAATCGTCCAAAGCCTGACGTGCATCGTTCGACGGATTGCGCGAGTTCGATCTTGCACTAGACTTCCGGTGCGCCCCGGCGCAATGTATTAAGCTGCTCAAACCGGGCTGCTGATCACCCGAATGCGATGCGCAGCGGCAGCGCGCCATCGACGCGTCGCGCCTTCTCCTCTCTCTAACTTCAACCGCCGCCATGTCCACACCCAGCCCAGCCAAAGTGTTCGCGATCATCGTTCTCTCGCTCGTGGTGGTGTGCGTGGGCGTCGGCGTTCTGATCGGCGTGTTCGGGCTGCTGGTCAAGCTATTCGGCGTCGAGTAGCGCGCCGCCGGGGCGTCGTCGGCGCAAACTGTGTATTCTCAGCGTTGTTCCGGCGCCGTTGCGGCGCCCTGTTGCCCCGTTCGACCGCAAGGAGATTCCATGATGGACCCCGCCGATACTTCCCCGCCTTCCAGACCGCAAATCGATCCCCATTTGCAGGCGGTCGCGCAAGAGGTGTTCGATCTCGCGCGGTGCGGCGATGCCACGATGCTCGCCGCGGTAATCGAAAAAGGCGTGCCGCCCAATCTGCGCAACGACCGGGGTGACAGCCTGGTGATGCTCGCGAGCTACCACGGTCACGCGGATGCGGTTCGCACGCTGCTCGAACGCGGCGCCGATCCGAACCTGCGCAACGACAACGGCCAGACGCCGATTGCGGGCGCGGCCTTCAAGGGTTTCGACGAGGTGATCGAGACCTTGCTCGCGCACGGCGCGGACGTCGAAGGGGCATCGCCGGATGGCCGCACCGCGTTGATGGTGGCCGCGATGTTCAATCGCACCGCGATCATGGAGCTGCTGATTGCGCACGGCGCGAATCCGAATGCACGCGACGCCAACGGCGTGACGGCAGGCGATGCGGCCGCGCGCATGGGCGCGGGTGATGCGCAGGCGCGCCTGAAAGAACTCGGCGGGTCTTGATGCGGTGAGCGGTGTGGGCGGGGTGGCTTTGTTTTAGCGTTGGATGGTGTGGATGAAGCGCGTGGGTTCGCACATGCATTTGTGCTTTAAGCCCCGCACTTGTCACAAACCGCGCTTTCCGCCCATCAGCGCATCCACATCGAAGTCCGCCAACTCGCCAATCCGCTCGATGCTCACATCCGCTGGCGGGTTGTTCGCGATCTCTTTCGGATCGAAAGCATAGTGGCCCTGGCGCGGAAACACCGTCGTCAAAGTGCCGCCCCACGCATGTTTCATCGCGGTGAGAATGCGCAGCTTGTCGTCGACCATCACGTAGTGGCGAGCCGGATAGCATTCCATCACCTGATCGAGCATCAGCTCCTTATGGATGTAGATCAGCACCCGTCCCTCCACCTCGTCCCATAGGCCAGAACGGGAAATCTTGCGCGGCTGGAACACCACGTCGCCATCGGACAGGATCACCGTGGGCCCGCGCTCGCCGACATGCCGCAGCGCATCCAGCGCGCCCGGATACAGCCGGTTCGCAAACGGATACTCGATCAGGAACGACGCCATCAACAGGAGCCGCGTGTCGCGCGGATGCTCGCGCCGGTAACGCTGCAACGCGCCCAGGTAGTCGGCATAGCCCAGCTCGGCGCGCAAGTCCTCGAAGATGTCCCAATACCGCGCGTTATTCTCCGCGCCGAACTCGCGCATCATGTGCGAGCGCAAATCGGACAGCACGTGATCGTTGTCGAGCAGGGTGTTATCGCAGTCGAACAGAAACACGACGTCATGCGGCGTGGAGGTGGTGGCTTGCATCGCGGCTTCCTTGCGTGGCGTTGGCTTGTCGGTATATGCGCCTGGACTTTGCGCCTAGCTCTTCGGTCCTGGGTCCGGCTGCGCCGCTTTCTCGACGTGGCCGCCGAAATCATGCCGCATCGCCGACAATACCCGGTTCGCGAAGTCCGCTTCGCCGCGCGAGCTGAAGCGCGCGAACAGCGCCGCGCTCAGCACCGGCGTGGGCACCCCTTCGTCGATCGCCGCCGCCACCGTCCAGCGCCCCTCGCCCGAATCCGATACGCGTCCCGCGTAGTTCTGCAGATCGGCGTCGCCGACGAGCGACCCAGCGATCAGATCCAGCAGCCACGAGCCGATCACGCTGCCGCGCCGCCAGACCTCGCTGACGTCGGCGAGATTCAGGTCGTACTGGTACAGATCGGGGCGCCGTAGCGGCGACGTTTCCGCGTCGGCTTCGCGTGCGTGCTTGCCGGCGTCGGCGTGGCGCAGAATGTTCAGGCCTTCCGCATACGCGGCCATCATTCCGTATTCGATGCCGTTGTGGACCATCTTCACGAAGTGCCCCGCGCCTTGCGGTCCGCAATGCAGAAAGCCCTGGTCGGCGGTGCTCGCGCTCGCGGTGCGCCCCGGCGTGGGCGGCGCCGCGGCAGCGCCCGGCGCGAGTGTCGCGAAAATCGGTTCGAGCCGCTTCACGACCTCGGGCTCGCCGCCGATCATCAGGCAGTAGCCGCGCTCGCGCCCCGCGACACCGCCGCTCGTGCCGACATCCACATAGTGAAGCTGGCGCGCGGCAAGTTCGTGACTGCGGCGGATGTCGTCGTGGTAGTAGGAGTTGCCGCCGTCGATCACGATGTCGCCGGGCTCCAGCAAGGGCACGAGTTTTTCGAGCGTCGCGTCGACCACCGCGGCGGGCACCATCAGCCACACGGCGCGCGGCTTGCCGAGTTGCGTGACAAGGTCCTGCAACGACGCCGCGCCCGCCACTCCCTCCTGCTTGAGCCTCTCGACCGCCGCCGGCTGCACGTCGTAAGCGATGCATTGCTGACCGCCCTTAGTCAGGCGCCGGACCATGTCGGCGCCCATACGTCCCAATCCAATCATGCCTAGCTGCATATCTCGCTCCGGAAGGTGGCTCGTTGCGCTGCTCGATCTGGGTTCGGCTGGTGGCCGCGAGGCGGTGGTTGCGGGGTTGCGGCGGCTGCTTCGGTGTGAATTCAGTGGTGAATTCAGTAGCGAATTCAATGGCGAAGCGAGCGGCCTCACGCGCTTATGCTGAACACTGTAGCCGCGTCGGTGCGCGAACGCCGGACACACGGTAGCCGCCCCGGCTGATTCGTGCAGCAAAGCGCGTATCGCCGCGCGCGTCTAAAGACGATACGCCTCTTTGCAGAGGCGTGGCGCGGCATAAAGTTCCTGGTGTGGGTGTCTGTGCATGTTTGGATGTGCGCGTGCGGTCGTCCGTGCGCCTCTATATGGGGCATCGGTATCGGCGCGAGCGTGCGCGCGCATGGGGACCTACGTATGCGTAGACGTCTGCGCCGCGCTCGCCCGAGCTTGAGCCCAGCTACCACCTTACACACCAGCCCCGCTTCGGCGCGACGTTACTCGCCGCGCCCAGCCACCTGCTGCCGCCGCTTCGCCAGAATCTTCGCGTACTGCTCGCCCACGAACCGCTTCACCGCCCGCCACATCAGTGGATAGCGGTAACCCGGCACCGCGAACAGCACCAGCGCGCACAGCGCCAGCAAGCCGCAGAACAGGAACGTGCCGCGATAGCTGAACGCCTGCACCAGCAGGCCCGACAGCACGCCCGACAGAATCGAGCCGACCCGCGCCGCATTGAAGAACAACGCGGTGGCGCGGCCCGGCGAATGCGGCATCAGGTCCTGCACGTAGGTCATGCCCAGGCACGAGGTCACGGCGACCACGAACGCATTGAGCATCTGCATCGGAATCAGCACGTTGACATTGCCCGCCAGCGACATCCCGACGAAGTACACCGCATGCACCGCCGCGCACGCGGCCAGCCAGTTCGGCTTGTGCAGCGACGCCGCCTTCGCGCCGAGCGCGAGCATCATCGGGATCTCCATCAACGCGCCGAGGCCGAGCATCACCGACACGTCCAGATGCGAGCCGTTCAGCCCATGCACGATGTAAAGCGGCAGCACGATCATCGTCGCGTTCGCGGCGAGGCCGAGCAGCGTCAGCGCGGCCACCGCGCGGCCGATGTCGTTGGCCGACGCGACGCCGGGCAGGTCCTCGTGCGCGTCCTCGCCAGGCGCGGTCAGCGGCGGCACGGTGATCGACGCCGACGGCTCGGACGCGGTGTCCTCGACCGTGTGATCGCCGAGATGGCCTTGCGGCTCGCGCATGCGCCACACGATCATCGCGCAGGTTGCGAAGCTGGCCGCCGCGAACAGAAAGAGTCCATAGAAGCTGGTGGCCGCGAGCACCAGTGCGCCCACCGACGGCCCGAACACCCACGCCGCCGACAGGATGGTCCGCAGCGTCGCGCTCGCGAACACGCGCTCCTCCGGGTCCGGCACCGGCAGCGCCGCGCGGCTGAACGCGAACACCATCGAAATGGCCGAGCCGCCCGCGCCGATGAAAACGATGCCGACCAACAGCAGCAGCCGGTAATCGCGCACGACGCATAAGCATAAATAGCCGAGCGCGGCGGCCACCAGCGCCGCCAGCAAGAGCGGCCGATGCCGTCCGCTGGCGTCGGTCCAGCGGCCCGCGAGCGTGCTGGCGAGCACCCCGCTCGCGGCGATCAGCGTCATGAACACGCCGAGCCGGAACGGCGTCATGCCGGCGCGCTCGACGCCGAACAGCGATAGATACGGAGCGGTGAACGACATCGCCACACCTAGCATGAGGGTGGCGGCGGCCAGCGGCTTGAAGCCAGGGATGCGCAGCAGGTCGAAAAAACGTGAGGTTTTCAACACGAGGGGCTGTGGGTCAGGTGGAGCGAGCCTGATAAGCGCGATGCGCGCCGGAGGTTCGGGGCCGGAACGACCGGGGCATTATCGACCTAGCTTGTGGGCGCGTAAACCCGCGCCGCGCTGTCCCAAATTCGCACGGCGCCGCGTGCTCTGCGCGATAACGGCGCGATGACGCCCAACTGGGCGCACGCTGACGGCTACTTGCCGTCGTTTGCACGCATTTGCTGCGCTTGCGCCTTGTAGTCGTAGGTCGGATAAAACTCGGTGCGGTAACCGCCCCATGCGGTCGACTCGATCGCCCGGTTGACTTCGCGCAGCCGGCTCGCCGGCACGCGCAGCGTGACCACCTGGCCAACGCCCATCATCACGTACCAGGACACGACTTCGATGCCGGGCGGCGGAAAGGTCTTGAAGAAGCCTTGCGCGCGCAACTGGTCGTTGATCTTCGGCAGCGGTTTGGACTCGTCGTGGCGCAGGAAGATGGTGAGCAGGAAGGTGTCGTCCGACGCGGATGCGGCGAGCGGCGCTGAAGCGGTGGCCGCAATCGCGGGAGTGCCTGGTGTGGCGGTTGTCGCGGCGGGCTCGGCGCCATAGGCAAGCGGCGCAACGGCAAACGACGCAGCGAACCACGCCACAAACGACGCGGCCAGCGCCGCGCGCAACGTGCGACGCCCGGGCATCGCGGCATATCTGACAGACCGGCTTGTAGCGATTGCAAATGCAATGGGCATGAATGCCTCCATGAAGGGTTGAGCAACATCTTCCGCGTGCGCCTCGGCCACGCCGCCGCGCACGATGCAGCCGGGGCGGGGGCCGTCAGCCTCGCGGCGGCGTGACATCGGCAAGATCCGCTGCCGCGAGACCCCGGCCCACGCGCACTATACCAGGACGTAGCCGCGCTGTTCGAGCGTCCAGCGATGCCATCGGTTGCCATAAGCGCCGCACGCAACGGCGAACACAATGGACAGCACCATTCCGATCAGGTCGGCCGTCTCGCCCCACAAACCCATGCCGAACAGAATGAGATTGACCGCCAGCATGACGAACGCGGCGAACCACATTTTCTTCGACAACGCCCAGATGAAACCCAACAGGCATGCTCCCCAACTGAAGCCGCTCCCGACTGCGACGGCTTCGTCGTTGCCGGGGTAGTGCAGATAGATCTTTGCTTCCATTTTCCTTCCTGAACGCATTGGCGCGCCGCCCTCTTGCGGCGCAGGCACGATGTTTAACACGCGGCGGCGCAAACGGGCGAGTTCGCGCGCAATCCGAACGAAGCGCTCGCCGGCTCCGCTTCCTCTCGCATCGAGCCGCTCTGTGACGATCGGCAGCATAGCTGCTACTCTTGGCAAATCCACAGCAGGGCAGCCTGCCTGCAAAGTTTGAACACCATCGGAGCACGCATGGCAACCCAGACAGCCTACTCGTCAAAGGCCCCATCACGCGCTGAACTCGACGCGCTCTCCGGCGTCACCGTCGTCGAATTCGGCACCGACTGGTGCGGCTACTGCCAGGGTGCGCAAGCGTCGATTGCCAGCGCGCTCGCGCCGCATGGCGGCCTGAGGCACCTGAAAATCGAAGACGGCCCCGGCCGGCCGCTTGGCCGCTCGTTCAAGGTCAAGCTCTGGCCGACGCTGGTGGTCGTGCGCGACGGCATTGAGATGGCGCGCGTGGTTCGGCCGCGGGGCACAGAGGAAATCGCGCAAGCGCTGGCGTCGGTCTGATTCGCGTGCTGCTCTCGGGGCGACGCTGTCAGGCAAGCCCGGGCATACGGCACATGCGCCCGGTGCGCACCGGACCACGGCGCGACAGCCGCCACCACCGCAACACCGTACCCACTCCGCGCCACGCTATCCACCTCGATCACCTATCATGCGACAAGCCATCCACCATCTGAGCGTCAAGGCCCGCACCCGCGGCCTCGTCGAGTTTACCGACGAAGCGCGCGGCTTCGTCGCCGGCCAGGGAATCAGCACCGGCCTGCTGACGCTGTTCTGCCGCCACACGTCAGCATCGCTGCTGATCCAGGAGAACGCCGACCCTTCGGTGCAGCGCGATCTGGAGCGCTACTTCGCGAGCCTCGCGCCCGAAGACGCCGAGCGTTACGAGCACGACGCCGAAGGCCTCGACGACATGCCGGCCCATCTGCGCACCGCGCTCACCCAGGTGCAGCTGTCGGTGCCGGTCGAGCATGGGCGGATGGTGCTCGGCACATGGCAAGGCTTGTATCTGTTCGAACATCGCCGGCATACGCAGCATCGCGACATCGTGCTGCATCTGCTCGGCGAATGAAGCGGGCGTGGCGCGATCGAGCCGCAATCGTCAGTCGCCAGTCGCGAGCCGCCGTTTTTTGCACTTGAATTGATCGAAGGACTGTCACGGCATCTGATCCGCAAACCGGAGCAAAGGGAGGCATTTCATGGACACCCGTAGCGAGCTGCAAGCCACCGTCAAAGCAATGGTTCAACCCGGCAAGGGCCTACTCGCCGCCGACGAAAGCGGCCCGACCATCGCCAAACGCTTCAAGACGATCGGCCTCGATTCGACCGAGGAGAATCGCCGCGCCTATCGCAATCTGCTGCTCGGCACGCCGGGGCTCGGCGAGTTCGTGAGCGGCGTGATTCTCTACGAAGAGACGCTCGGCCAGAAAGCGGACGACGGCACGCCGTTTCCGCAGCTCGCCGCCCGCAACGGCATCGTGCCCGGCATCAAGGTGGATCTCGGCAAGGTGCCGCTCGCGCTCGCGCCCGGCGACGAGATCACCGAAGGACTCGACGGCCTCGCCAAACGCTTCGTCGATTACAAGCGGCAAGGGGCGCGCTTCGCCAAGTGGCGCGCGGTCTACAACATCACCGCGAGCCTGCCGAGCCGCCTCGCGATCGAAGCGAACGCCGACTCGCTCGCGCGCTATGCGGCGATCTGCCAGGAAGCGGGCATCGTGCCGATCGTCGAACCGGAAGTGCTGATGGACGGCGATCACACGATCGAGCGCAGCGCGGACGTCACCGAGGCGGTGTTGCACGAGGTGTTCAACGCGCTGCACCGGCATCGCGTGGTGCTCGAACACATTCTGCTGAAGCCGAGCATGGTGCTCGCCGGCTCCGAGCATGCGCAGCAGTCGTCGAGCGCCGACATTGCCGCTTATACGGTGCGGGTGCTCAAGCGCACGGTGCCGTCGGCGGTGCCAGGCGTCGTGTTTCTGTCGGGCGGGCAATCGCCGGAGGAAGCCACCGCGAATCTCGACGCGATGAACCGGCTCGGCACGCTGCCGTGGAATCTGAGCTTCTCGTATGGACGCGCGTTGCAGGAGCCGCCGTTGCAGGCATGGCGCGGCCAGGCGGGCAATCTCGCGGCGGCCCAGCAGGCGCTGCTCAAACGCGCGCGCCTGAACGGCGCGGCCGCGCTCGGCAAGTACGACGCGGCGCAGGAAAAGGGTTAGGCGGGTGCTGGTTGGCGTTGCGCCGTGCGCCGAGCTTCAGCCTCGCGCGGCAGCGTAACGCCAGAGCGCCATCACGCCCGAACGCCCATGCCCGCTACAGCGGCGCGCCGCCGAACGCTTGCCGCTGCGCCAGCGACACGAACGCTTGCGCATCGCGCGCCGCCTGCACCACGGCGGCCATCCCGAAGAACTCGTGCGTCGCACCGCGATAGTTGCGATGCTCGACCGCCACGCCCGCGCCTCTCAGCCTTTGCGCGAGCTTTTCACCCTCGGAGCGCAGCGGATCGATGCCCGCCGTCACGATCGCGGCCGGCGGCAGGCCGGACAGATCGACGCTCAGCACATCGATCAGCGGGCTGGTCAGATCGACCTCGCTGTTGATCAGGTTATGAATGAACCACAGCATCATCGATTTGTTCAGCGGCCTCGCGTTGCGATTCTCCTCGTAGGAAATCGACACGATGTTGTTGCTCGCCACCGGATAGATCAGCGCCTGGTGAAGCGGCATCCGCGTGCCGGTGTCGCGCGCGCGGATCGCCACGTTGATAGCCAGATTGCCGCCCGCGCTCTCGCCCATCACCGCGACCTTGTCCGGGTCGCCGCCGAGGCTCGCCGCATTGTCGAGCAGCCAGCGCCACGCCGCGAACGCATCGTCGTGCGCGGCCGGCAAGCGGTGCTCGGGTGCCTGGCGATAGTGCGCCGACACGACGATGGCCTTACTCTGCGCGGCCATCGAGCGCGGCGTGGCGTCGTAGGTATCGAGATCGGCGATCACCCAGCCGCCGCCGTGAAAATACAGGATCAGCGGGAACGGCCCCTCGCCTTGCGGCGTGTACACGCGCGCCGGATTGCTGCCCGCCGCGCCGGCAATCGCGATGTCCTCGGTGCGCACCGCTTGCAGTTCCGGCGACGGCCGCGCGCTGAACGCGGGATCGTTCATCAACTGTTTGACGGCGTCGGCGGGCGTGGGCTGCTGGCGGGCCTCGTCGACCGTGCATTCCTCGATCGGCTTCGGGTTCAGACTTTTGAGCGCGTCGAGCACGGCTTTCATGTCGGGATCGGCATGCCCGGTCGGGTCCAGCCCGACCATGCCTTTGATGGTGTCACCGAGTGTCATGGCAATGCTCCTGATGGATGAACCCACGGACCCATCAAGGCATTCAGCGCCGCGCCCGACGACCCGTCATACGGTCGTTTTCAGCAAGCGCTATTCCCGTCGAACGAACGCGGCGCGCGCCGTCTGCGCGCCCCCGGCGCCTCCATTGCACAGACAAAAACCGGTGCTTCCCCGTCAGCGGCTGCCAATCGTCGCGCGCGCGATCTTGTCGACCAGCGCCTGCAGCGACACCGGCTTGCCGAGATGACCGTCGTAGCCCGCGCGGATTGCCCGCGTGGCGTCCTGCGCGCGCCCGAAGCCGGTCAGCGCGAGCGCCGGAACCGACGCCGTGCCCGGCAGTTGGCGCAACGCGGCGATCAGTTCATAGCCATCCATGCCCGGCATGCCGATATCCGACAGGATCAGGTCGAACGTCTGATGCTGGGCCACGGCCAGCGCGGCCGCGCCAGTGGTTTGCGGCCACACCTGCGCGCCTTCCATTTCGAGCAGGGTCTGGAACGCCTGCAGGCTTTCGACTGCGTCGTCCAGCAGCAGAATCCGCACGCCCTTGAGCAGGCTGGCGTCGCCGGGCATTTCACGGCTTTCGCCGGGCACCTCGGCGCTGCCGGCCGGCAGCCACACACGAAACCGCGCGCCCTTGCCAAGCCCCGCCGACTCCGCCTGCACGTGTCCGCCATGCATCTCGGTCAGTTGCTTGACGAGCGCGAGGCCGATGCCGAGACCGCCGCTATGCCGCCGGTGCGAACCCTCGGCCTGGCTGAACATGTCGAACACGTGCGGCAGGAACGTCGGTTCGATGCCGCGCCCGGTGTCGCGCACTTCGATGCATGCATGGCCGCTTTCCTGCGAAAGCTTGATCGTCACGCTGCCGCCAGGCTGCGTGAACTTCACCGCATTGCTGACGAGGTTCCACAATATCTGTTCGAAGCGTACCGGGTCGGCCTCGATGAAGAACGGCTCGGCCGCGCCCGCCACGTGCACGCTCACCTGGTTGGCGAGCGCGTCGGGCTCGATCGCACTACTCACTACCGCGGTGATCGCCGCGATGTCCACCCGCGAGCGCTCCAGCGCCAGCTTGCCGGTGCGCACGCGCGACAGGTCCAGCAGATCGTCGATGATCTTCGCGAGGCTGACCACCGAGCGGCGGATCGCATCGGCAACATCGTGCACGACCGGCAGCCCCTGGGTGGACGGCGCGCGGTCCAGCATGTCCGCTTTCACGTGAATCAGGTTCAGCGGATTCTTCAGTTCGTGCGACAGCACCGCGAGGAACTCGTCCTTCAGCCGGCTGGCCGCCTCGACCTTCTGCCGCACCGAGCGTTCCAGCGAGATCTTGCGCTGTTCGAGCGCCTCGGTGCCTTTGCGCTGCGTCAGATCGCGCACGATCTTCGCGAAGCCGCTGAAGCTGTCAGACGACACCGGCGTGATCACCCCGCTGCAATAGAGCCGCGTGCCGTTTTTGTGCACATACCAGCGCTCGTCTTCGGCGCGGCCGTCTCTCGCCGCGCGCTGCCGTTCGATCGAAGGCTCGTTGGCCTCGCGCTCTTCCGGCAGATAGAGCGGGTCGAGCATCTGCCCGACCATCTCGCTCTCGCTATAGCCGAAGATGCGTTCCGCGCCCTTGTTCCACGTCACCACGCGGCCGTCCGTGTCCTGCACGATGATCGCGAAGTCGTTGGTGCTTTGCGCGGCGAGATGCAACCGCTCTTCGCTGGTGCGCACCAGTTGTTCCGCGCGCCGCAACGCGCTGATGTCGACGATGGTCAGCACCGCGCCGTCGATGCGGTCGTCGGTGGTGCGATACGGCGACAGCCGCGCGAGGAAACAGCGCCCGCCGGTGCCGCGAATCTCGCGCTCGATCAATTGCAGCGATTCGAACACGGCGGCGGTGTCGTCGGCCAGTTGCGGGTAGTCGAGCCGGTGCGTGATGTCGTGCAGCGGACGGCCCACGTCGGACGGAATCACGTTGAACAGCTCCGTCGCGGCCGGCGTATAGCGCTTGATGTGCATCTCGCGGTCGACGAACAGCGTCGCGATGCCGGTCGACGCGATCACGTTCTGCAGGTCGTCCTTGGCCTTGCCGGTCTCTTCGATCTTGGCCTGCAACTCGGCGTTGACGGTGAACAGTTCCTCATTCAACGATTGCAATTCTTCCTTGCTGGTCTCGAGTTCCTCGGTGGCCGCGCGCAATTCCTCGTTGATCGCCTGCAATTCTTCGTTCGACGCCTTCAGTTCCTCGGTGGACGCCTCCGACTGCTCGACCGTCGAGCGCAATTCCTGTCTGGTGCGATGCAGTTCGTCTTCCAGATGCACCAGCAGCGAGTCCTGCGAAGCCGGGCCCGGCGTCTCGCGCGGCGCCGCGGCGGTGTCGGCCGCGATCTCCTCGAAAATCACCAGCGCGAATTCGGGCGCGTTTTCCGTACCCCGGTAAGGCCGCACGATGATCCGCACGCGCGCTTGCGGCGGGAAGTCGATTGGCGGCGTCGACACTTCCTGGTGGCCGCGCAGCGCCTGGAACAGGGTCGCGCGCAATTGCAGCCGCAACGCCGGCTGCACCAGCATGATCAGGTTGTAGGACGGCTCACCGCGCGCGAAGCGCAGAAAACGGCCGGCGTGCTCGGACATATGCAGGATGTTCGCATCGATGTCGACCACGACGCTGGGCGGCGCGTACAACTCCAGGATCCGATGATGCAGGGCTGCAAACGGCAGCGCCTGCCGCAGCGGCGGCGTAGGCCCGGCACTCGCGACGGCGGCCGCGCCGCCGTGCTGCAGCACCGGCACGCTGATCGGCGGACGCACCGTGCTCGTCACCACGTTCGCGCGATAGATGCGGTTCTTCTTGTCGACCGCCGTGAACAGATCGCCGGCGGCCTCGGCGGATTCGGAACTGCCGAGCAGCAGAAAACCGCCCGGTTGCAGCGCGAAGTGGAACATCTGCAGCACCTGGGTCTGCACGTTGCGATCCAGGTAGATCAGCAGATTGCGGCACGACACCAGGTCGACGCGCGAAAACGGCGGGTCTCGCAGCACGTTGTGCACCGCGAACAGCACCCGTTCGCGGATCGCCTTGGCGACGCGAAAGTGCGCCCGCTCGGCGGTGAAGAACTGGCGCAGACGCCGGGCGGAGACGTCCGCGGTGATCGACTCGGGATAGAGGCCCACGCGCGCGAAGGCAATCGCGCGCTCGTCGATGTCGGTCGCGAATAGCTGCACCGGAATGCCTTCGTGCCGCTCCGGATGTTCGGCGAGCAGCATCGCCAGCGAGTACGCTTCCTCGCCGGTCGCGCAACCGGCTACCCACGCGCGCACCGGGTCGTCCGCGCATTTTTTCTGGAACAGCTTCGCCACGATCTCGCGCTCGACGACCTCGAAGGTCTCGCGATCGCGGAAGAAATTGGTCACGCCGATCAGCATGTCCTTGAGCAGCGCCGGCGTTTCCTCGGGATGCGTGAGCACGTAATCCTGGTAGGCTTGCAGATCGGGAATACCGTTGACCTGCAAGCGCCGCTCGATGCGCCGCAGAATGGTGGCGCGCTTGTAATGGCGGAAGTCGTGGCCGGTGCGCGCGCGCAACGTGGCGAGCACGCCGAGCAGGGCCCGCTCGGCGGTCGAGGCCGAATCGGGCGGCTCGAGCGCGAGCGTTCCGGGCTCCTCGTCCGCGACCGGCAGGCGGATCGCGCGTGCATTGTCGGCCAGCTCGCGCAGCTTGCGCGGCATGTCCGCGACCGGCAGCGCGAGGTCGATCATGCCGGTGGCGATTGCGTTCTGCGGCATCTCCGGGTAATCGGCGTCCGTCGGCGCCTGCGCGATCGTCACGCCCCCCTGCTCCTTGACCCTGCCGATGCCGGTCGCGCCGTCCGCGCCGGTGCCCGACAGCACGATCGCGATCGCGCGTTCGCGGTGGGTGTCGGCGAGGCTGCGGAAGAACAGGTCGATGGCGATCGGGCGGCCGCGCGGCCGGTCGGTTTCGATGGACGTCAGGTGGCCGTCGTCGAGCGCGAGATCGTGCGACGGCGAAATGACGTACACATGGTTCTTTTCCACCTGGAGCGTGTGCTGCACCTGATGCACCGGCATCCCGGTGGCGTGCTGCAACACCTGGTCGGCGCTGCTCGAATGGTCGGGCGACAGATGCAGCACGACCACGAAGGCCATGTCCATATCCGCCGGGGTGTTCTCGAAAAATCGCAGCAGCGCCTGCACGCCGCCCGCGGACGCGCCGATGCCGACCACTGGAAAGTCGAGTGCGCCTGCGCCATGCGCGGCGCTGCCCGCCGCGCTGGCGGCGGGGTTGGGAGTCGTCTGTGCGCCTGCTGGCGAACTCGCCTGCGCGGAACTCCGCGCGTTTGTTCGAGACGCACCTGCTTCACTGCCACTCATACTCATCCCTTGTGCGATGCGTCGCGTCTGCGCCGGCCTCGTCCGATGATGGCGAGGAGCGTTCGTACCGTCCAATATTGTCGCGTGTGTGGCGTCGCATTGCAAAGTCCGGCTTCCCGTGGCGTGCCTGGGGGGCTCTCTTGCATCGATGGCGCTGGCGCCGATCGGCCAGTGCCCTCAGGCGCCGCACCGGCTGCAACGAATCCGGGTCGATCGCCGGGTTCCCGGGGGCGGCACGGCGATCCATGTGGATCGAGCCGTTGCGCACCACCCCTCGCCCGCCGCGCTCGCGCTCGCCGTCACGTAGCGCGGCCTCCGAGGACCGGCGCCCCGCGCCGGTTTTACCGCCCGTTTGCTTGTGGCCTGTCTCACTGCCCCTTCGTGTCGCTGCTGGCGTTGGCCCCCGGCATGTTGGTGGTGTCGGTGGCTGGCTTGGTCGCCTTCGACTGCTTCGCGTAATGCTTCTTCGGATGAGCCATCGCGCCGGACGCCGGCATGTCGCCGCCTTCGCGCGACGAACCGGCCGTGGTGCCACCGCTCGGGTCATTGCCCGCTGGGCCGCCACCACCACCGCCACCGCCGGCGCCTTGCGCCATCGCAAGCGACGAAGCGGCGAAGAATGTGGAAACCAGCAGTGCATATCTGATCTTCATAGCTGTTCTCCTGTCAGGAAAAGAAGTGGGATGCGCCGGCTGTGCCAGCCGGAAAACGCATGCCTCGAATTCCTTTCAGCAAGGGCTATGCCGCGCACGATGGCGCGTCTGGACAGCATTTGAAGTGCTCAGGAAAGGGCGCCACGCGCGCCGGACCACGCGTTACGGTCCGCACGCCACCAGCGCGTGCAGTTCGTCGATATCGAAGGGCTTCGCGAGAATCGCCACACCCAGGCGGCGCGCGCGTTCGAGTTCGTCGGCGTAGCCGGTCATCAGCACGATCTTCTGCGACGGCCACGCGCTGCGGACTTTTTCCGCCAGGTCGATGCCGTTGAGCTTGCCCGGCATCTGGATATCCGACAGCACGAGTTCGAAACGCGCGCCGCCGCTCAGCACGTCGAGCGCCTGGTCCGCGGTGGGCTCATGCCGTACTTCGCAGCCAAAGGTCTCCAGCACGGCCGCCACGCCGGCCGC
This sequence comes from Paraburkholderia sp. RL18-085-BIA-A, assembly GCF_046027075.1. Classification (NCBI taxonomy): domain Bacteria; kingdom Pseudomonadati; phylum Pseudomonadota; class Betaproteobacteria; order Burkholderiales; family Burkholderiaceae; genus Paraburkholderia; species Paraburkholderia sp. RL18-085-BIA-A. The sequence goes on from NZ_JARESU010000049.1 coordinate 33,257, forward strand.
CACGTCCTCGTTATCCTCCACCAGCAGCACGACGCCGGCCGGCGTCGGCACGGGCTGCCGCAGCGTCTCGACATCCGCGGCCGCCGCTTTGCGCTCGCGATGACGCGGCAGATACATCCGCACCGTGGTGCCGCTGCCAGGCACGCTCTCGATCTTCGCGGTGCCGCCCGCCTGCTCGCACATCGACAGCACCTGCGCGAGCCCAAGGCCGGTGCCCGAACCGCGCAGCTTGGTGGTGAAGAGCGGCTCGAATGCACGGCGCGCGACCGCCTCGGGCATCCCCTCGCCGTCGTCGGTACAGGAGATCAGCACGTATTCGCCGTCGGGCAGCAAGGTCTCGCTGCCGACCAGCCGGTTGTTCTGACAGCGGATCACGAAGCGCCCGCCACGCGGCATCGCGTCGCGCGCGTTGACCGCCAGGTTCACGGTCGCGAATTCGAGGTCGGTCGGATCGGACAGCACCGGCCATACATCGTCGACCATGTTCAGCGCGAATTCGATCGTGTCACCGAGCGCGGCGTCGATCAGCGGCGCCGCCGCGGGAAACCAGCGGGCCAGGTCGACGCGCTCCTGTTTGAGCGGCTGCTTGCGCGCGACGCTCAACAGGCGCCGTGTCAGCGATTCGGCGGTGGCGGTCGCGCGCTCCACCGCGAGCACTTCCTTCTCGACGTTGTGGTAGCCCTTGAGCCGTGCGAGCTCGATGTTCGCGGACGCCACCATCAGCAGGTTGTTGAAGTCGTGCGCGACGTTCGCCACCAGGTTGCCGAGCGCGCCCATGCGCTGCAATTGCCGGGTCGACGCCTCGGCCGACAGCCGCATCGCCACTTCGCCCTGCCAGCGTTCCCACGCGCGGCGCTCGCCCGCCAGCTGACGCAGCGAGTAGAACACAAGCAGCCAGATCGCGATACACGGTACGGCCGTGAGCGCCGCGATCATCAGGAAGTGGCGGCGCCAGGCGTCGGCGATCGACGCGGTCGCGTACGCGCTCACCACGTAGAGGGGATAGTCGCCGACGCGGCGAAACGCCAACAGGCGCTCGACGCCATCCACCGTCGAATGCAGACGCACGCGCCCGAACAGCTGCCTGTCGCGCAAGGCCTCGGTGAACGCGCTTTGCGTGCTCGGCCTGGCGTCCGGCGGCGGTCTGGCCGGATAGCGCACCAGCAGATTGCCGTCCTGGCGATACAGGCCCAGTACGAGCGACGAGTCGCCGTTGGTCAGCTCGCGATAAAAGCGCGAAAAGTATTCGTTGCGCAGCGCCACCGACACCACGCCGAGGAACTGGTCATCGGCGCCCGAGCGGCCGATCGCGGTGTTGAACACTTTGGTTCTGGACACTGTCCCGTACATCGGCAGCGAGAAATACGCCTGTGGGCGCATCGCTTTCGCAGCGAGGAAGTCCTCGCGCTGACCGACCGAGATGACCGGCGCGGGATACGCGAGACTCGACACGAGCAGGTCGCCGTTCGCGCCGAGCAGATTGATCGACGACACCTGCGGAAAGTCGCCGCCGATCCCGCGCAGCCGGTCGTGCAACTCAGCTTCGCGCGCGCGAATGTGCGCATCGTCCGTGTTGCCCAGCAATTCGACGATGCGCGAGGCCATCTGCTGGTTGAGGTCCAGCACCTTGGCGGCCTGCTCTTCGGTAACGCGCGCGAGCCGGTCGATCATGTCGTTCGAATCGGCAATCCGGCGCTGGTAATCGAAATAGCCATAGCCCGCGAGGCAGGCGAGCGGAAACAGGATCGACACGGCGAGCACGATGAGCAGCATGCGCCGCGTCGCCGCGAAGTTGCGCGACGGCATGGGGAAATCGACTGCGACACGCTCAGCACGCTGCACGGTCACGATCTCCTGGAAAATAAAGATTGTCAGGAACAGTGTTGCACGTGACGTGCCACGCATGTGGTCGTGCGCTAATTCCCTTGGCCGAATTTACCGCACTTCCGCCGTTCTTCCAAAGCATGCTGAACGAGGGGCCGCCGTTCAGCGGCACGCATCGGGGCGGGCACGTGGATTGCTAATCAGTAGACACTCCGCGCGGGCCGACTTGTATCGCGATGCAGCGCGGGATGCGGCTGCTCGTTGGGTGTCGTATTCAATGCGGCCGCTCGAGTTTTGCTGCTTCATTCGCTGCTTCATTCGCTGCTTCACTTGCCCAAACCCACTGGTTCGCGAGAGACCGATCATGCCAACGACTGCCCGCCGCGTCGCCCAGCTATCGCAACTGCGGGCGGACCGCGCCGAACGCGTGGTGGTGGACAACGAGAACATCCTGCTGGTGCGCGACGGCGATACGGTTCACGCGTATGCCGCCGATTGTCCGCATGCGGGCGCGCCGCTGGAGAAAGGCGCGCTGTGCAGCGGCAAGATTATTTGTCCGTGGCACAAGGGGACGTTCGACGCCGCCACCGGCAACTTGCTCGAACCGCCCGCGTTGATTGCGCTCGACCGCTACCCGGTGGTCGTGAGCGGAGATGACGTAATGGTGACGCCGCAACGAATCCCGCAACCGGTTCGTCGCGTGCACGCGCAAGAGCCGCATTTCGTGGTGATCGGCGCGGGCGCGGCAGGCGCCGCTGCGTGCGCAGCGTTACGCGAATGCGGCTTCGGCGGTCGCATCACGCTGATCGGCGACGAGCCGCATGCGCCCTACGATCGCACTGTGCTCAGCAAATTCGTCCCGTCGGGCGAGATGACGCCGGATGACGTGCCCCCACTGCTCGCGCCGCACTGGCTGGAGCAGCACGGCATCGAGCGGATCGTCGCGAAGGTCGCGCGCCTCGACGTGCCGGCGCGTACGCTGCACTTCGAGAGCGCCGCCACGCCGACACGGATCACCTACGACAGCGCGTTGCTCGCCACCGGCAGCGTGCCGAAGCTCCCCGCGATCCCCGGTTGCGAACTCGGCGGCGTGCACGTGCTGCGCAATCTCGACGACGCCGCCGCGCTGCTCGACGCGCTCGGCGACGACGCCCCGCAAACGCGAGTGGCCATTCTCGGCAGCAGCTTCATCGGGCTCGAAACGGCTTCCGCGCTGCGCAAGCGCGGCGCGCCAGTGACCGTGATTGGGCCCGACAAAGTGCCGTTCGCCAAACAGTTCGGCGAGCGCGCGGGCGAGATGTTCCGCGCGTTGCATGAACGCAATGGCGTGACGTTCCATCTCGGCGCGCAGGTCGCGTCGCTCGAGGGCGAGGAAGGCAACGTGCATCAGGTGATGCTCGAAAGCGGCAAGCCCATCGCGGCCGACGTGGTGCTGCTGGGCACGGGCGTTGCTCCGGCTACCGGGTTTGTCGAAGGCTTGCCGCTGCAGAAGGACGGCGGCGTGATCGTCAATGCGGGCATGCAGGCCGCGCCGGGGCTCTATGCGGCGGGCGATATCGCGATGTTTTCGCTGCGCGAGAATCAGGAGCCGTTGCGCATCGAGCATTGGCGCGTCGCGCAGCAACACGCGCGCATCGCCGCGCAGAACATGTGCGGCGCGCGCAACCGCTATGTCGGGGTGCCGTATTTCTGGACGTATCACTTCGGCAAGCGCTTCGAGTATCTCGGGCATGCGAACGAGTGGGACGAAATCGTGATGGATGGCGAACTCGAACGCCAGTCGTTCGTCGCACTGTATCTGCAGGACGGCAAGGTCGCCGCCGTGCTCGCGTGCGAACGCGAAGCGCATACCGCGCGATTGCTCGATGCGATGGGAGATGGACTGTCGCGCGCGCACGCGTTGGCGATCATCGAGGATGAAACGCGGCGCGCGCGTTAGCGCATTAGGAGCACCTGTACCTCGGCCGGGTCTTGCGCAACGCGCGTGGCTCACCGCACCACGTTTCACTGATTCCCTGAAGGAGAGACCGCTATGACAGCACACAAGGAAAAGCATCCGCACAGTAACAAGAGCGAGAAGCAGATCGACAAACAGGTTGAAGACAGCTTCCCCGCCAGCGATCCGCCGTCGACCGGCGGCACCACGAAGATCGTTCCCGACAAGGATGCGAAGTCGAACGATAAGTCGACTGCTCACAAACCGGCCGGCCGTTAGAGGTATCGAGCACGCTGGGCGCGTAAGCGTCCAACGTACCGTCTGAAGTGCGCGCTCGCCGCATTGTCCGCGTCGCGACCCGCTCTGCTCGCGAAGTGCACAATCATCACTCGACCACAGCCACCTCGTTGCGCTCGGCCTTCTTCACCGAATCCATTCTGCGGCAGGCCGCCAGCACTTCCTGCAACGACGTCGCATAACACTCCGCACCCATCGCGCTTTGCAACTCAGCGCTCCATTTGTCCGTGTCTTCCTGCGCCCACAAGCCGACCACGATCGATACCTTCGGCAAGCGCGCGCGAATGCGCCTAACCAGATAGCGCAGATGTGAAGGAATCCCGTCAATCTGCAAATAGAAAATGCAGACGATGCCGACATCATCCGCTTCCAGACTATCGATCGACGCGCGCGACGCAGCCTCGTGCGGCACCGAGCGTGCCGCAAAACCGTGCTTGCCCAGCAACTGCAACAGGATTGTCGTCGCGAGCGGATCGAGCGCGCCGCGCCCAGGAATGCACAACACCCGGCTATGTGCTGCTTGAGATGTCGCGGCGGCTTCGTGGTCCGCCGCGCTTCTCGCTATGTGCGGCACGGCAAGCGCATGCAATTGGCCATCCTGCGCGAGTTCGTCCGCCGCTGGCGCGACCGGCGCGACCGCGCTCCAGTTCTCCTCCACCGCGAGCGAAGCCGGCTGACGATCCTCATGGCCGTCGAGTCCGTCCACCAGGTCGTTGGTTGTCGCCTCGATGCGCGCGAGCTGCGCTGCGGTCACGCTGCCGCGCACCACGTCGTTCGCCGCGAGCTGCAAGCCCTTGATCGCCACCTCGTCGTAGTAGGCCGACAACGAACGCTCGCGCAGCAATATCTCCGCTTGCTCGATCGCTTCGTCGGGGTCGCCGGCGAGTGCGCGCTGGTAGAAGTTTTCGATCGGCGTCAACGCGGGCTGATCGCCGAGCAGCACGTCGAGAAATTCCAGCCGCCGGACATGCCGGCCGAGCACCAGCAGGCACAGCGTCAGCGGCGTCGACAGGATCAAGCCTATCGGCCCCCAGATCCAGCTCCAGAAGATCGCCGCGACCACCACCGAGAACGGCGACAGTCCCGTGCTGCGACCGTACAGCAGCGGCTCGACCACCTGTCCCACCAGCAATTCCACAGTGACGAACAACGCCAGCGACCAGATCGCCATCGCCCAGCCGGGACTCACCGCAGCGGCGAGCGCGGTGGCGAGCGTGGCCGAGATCCAGATGCCGACGTACGGCACGAGCCGCAGCAACGCGGCGAGAATGCCCCACAGGATCGGACTGGGCACGCCGATCAGAAACAGCCCCGCGCCGATCACGAGGCCCACGCCCGCATTCAGTCCGAGTTGCGAAACGAAGTAGCGGCTCAGACGCCGCGCCGCTTCATCCATCACCATGGTCGTGCGGTGCAGGTCGCGCGATCCGAACAGACGGATCGCGCGGTCACGCAGGTCGTCGCGTTGCAACAGGATCACCACCATCACGACGAACACGATGAACGCCGTTTCGAGCGGACTGATGGCCGGCGACAGCACGCGCCTCGCGAGCTCGAACGGCGTGGGCACCGGTTCGCGCACTTCGACCGGCACGGCGGCCGGCGCATGCGCGCTGCCCGCCGCCGACGCGCCGCGCGGCGTCGCCGGTTGCGGCGGCTCCACAGTCGCGCGTTGCAGCGCCTGGCCGGCCGCACCGGCAAGCTGGGTCAGCTTGCCGATCGTCAGACTGTGCACGGTCTCCAGCTTGCGTTCGATGGTCGCCTGATAGCGCGGCATGCCCGCGGCGAGATCGGTCAGTTGCGTGGCGATCACCGCGCCGAGCATGGCGATGACCGACACCGAAATCACCACCGCCGCGAATACCGAAGCGACATGGCCGAGCTTCAGCCGCGCCAATGCATCGACCAGCGGCGCCACCAGAAAGCTGAGCAGAATCGCGAGCGTAATCGGGATCAGCACCGCGCTCGCGAAGTACAGGCAGGCCACCACGGTGACGCCCACGCCGAGCGCGACCAGCCCGTCGATGCCGAATGCGGCGGACGCCTGGATGCGCGCGGCGGGTCTCGCGCCGCGTGAATCGGGTAAGTCCTTCATGGTGCGATGTATTGGATGTCCGGTTTTCTGTTCTATGGCGCGGGATGCGTGGTGGAGCATGCGAGCCGCCCACGCCGATGGCGTCGCGGCGTCGATGCCGCGCGAGCGCCGGCGTTGCAACTCGCTGCGCACTGCCGTGATTCGTTCAATGCCTCCGTTCAATGCCGCTGATTCGATGAGTTTCGATGGCACGCGCGTTACGCTTTACACGTCAGGTCAGAAGAGCCGCGTTTTACATCCCCTACACCTCGTTTTGCATCCACACGCCATTGCTCATCGTCTGCCTGCATTGCGACGCGCGCTTACTTCACCGGCTCCTCGGCAATCGGCCCGCTTTCTATCGGCGGCGCTTCCTTCTCTATCTCCGCGCGCGCCTGCTCCCAGTATTCGTCAGGCGTGCCCTTGGGGTCCGCGGCCTGTTCCCACAGGTAATAGGCGCGCGTGCGAATCTGCTCCTCTTGAGCGGTTTGTTCCTGTTCCATTTGATCACCTCTGGGTGGACCTCGCGAAGACCGACATCGGCTGCGACGCGCGCTCGCCGCCATTGCGGCGAGCGAACTGTCATCGGCGATCGAGCAAGCCCTATACCTGGACGCCGTCCGGACTCAACCGAACTCGCCTGCACTCTCGACCCCGCGCGCGCAACGCCGCACTTCGGGGGACTAGCCATCACGAACCGGCCGACGCTTCGCCTTCATCGGAAGTGAGTTGCTCTTCAAGCCGGTCGAACACGCGCTGGGTCGCGCGGCTCGGCGCTTCGAGCGCCAACAGCAGCAGCGAGCGCCCAGTCACCTGGTAAGCGTCGCCTGCGCTGAACTGCGGCAGCTCGGGCCGCACCGGCATGTTGGTGTCGAGCAGGCAGGTCCACGTGTCGCCTTCCGGAATATCAGGCAGCGTGAAATTGACGACGTCGTGATGCGCGTTCAGCACCAGCAGCAAGGTCGCATCGGATGCGAGCCGACGGATGCCGCTCGCCTGCGCGCGTCCATCGATCACCAGCCCGAAGCAGCGCATCGACGGATCGTCCCATTGCTCCGCGGAGATATCGGTGCCGTCCGGCGAAAGCCAGCGGGCATCCGTCACGTCGAGCGCCTCGTTGTATTCGCCGGTGAGAAAGCGCCCGCGCCGCAACACCGGCAGACGGTGACGCAGCGTGGTCAGATTCCTGACGAACTCGGTGAGCGCGCGGCCATCGTCGTCGATCGCTTCCCAATCGACCCAGCTGATCTCGTTGTCCTGGCAATACGCGTTGTTATTGCCCTTCTGCGTGCGGCCGAATTCGTCGCCCGCGAGAAGCATCGGCGAGCCTTGCGACAGCAGCAGCGTAGCCAGCAGGTTGCGTTTCTGACGCTCGCGTTGCGCGCGAATCTCGGCGTCGTCGGTCGGTCCTTCCACCCCCATGTTCCAGGACTTGTTGTCGGAGTGGCCGTCGTTGTTGTCCTCGCCGTTGGCCTCGTTGTGCTTGTCGTTGTACGACACGAGATCGTTCAGCGTGAAGCCGTCGTGCGCGGCGATGAAGTTGACGCTCGCCCACGGACGCCGGCCGCGATGATTGAACTTGTCGCCCGAGCCGGTAAGACGCGTGGCGAGATCAGCGACCTTGCCTTCGTCGCCCTTCCAGTATTCGCGCACCGTGTCGCGAAAGCGGTCGTTCCACTCGGCCCAGCCAGGCGGAAAGCCGCCCACCTGGTAGCCGCCGGGACCGCAGTCCCATGGCTCGGCAACCAGCCGCACGCTGGAGAGCACCGGGTCTTGCCGGCAGCTATCGAGAAAGCCGCCGCCTTCGTCGAAGCCATGGGTCTCGCGCCCGAGTATCGTCGCGAGGTCGAAACGGAAGCCGTCTACTTTCATTTCAGTCACCCAGTAGCGCAGGCTGTCGGTGACCATCTGCAGCACGCGTGGATGCGACAGGTTCAGCGTGTTGCCGGTGCCCGTGTCGTTGATGTAGTAGCGCGGCTCGTCGGGCATCAGACGATAGTACGACGCGTTGTCGATGCCTTTGAACGAGATCGTCGGGCCGCGCTCGTTGCCTTCGGCGGTGTGGTTGTAGACCACGTCGAGAATGACTTCGAGATCGGCCTGATGAAATCGGTCCACCATCTCCTTGAACTCGGCCACCGAGTCGGTCAGCGACGCGAAGAAACGCGGATCGGCCGCGAAAAAACCGATCGTGTTGTAGCCCCAGTAGTTCGTAAGACCTTTGTCGAGCAGATAGCTGTCGTTGACGAAAGTCTGGATCGGCATCAATTCGACCGACGTCACCCCGAGGTTGCGGATGTGGTCGAGCACGACCTGCTGTCCCAGTCCTGCAAAAGTGCCGCGCAATTTCTCCGGCACCTCCGGATGACGCCTGGTAAAACCGCGCACATGGGTTTCGTAAAAAATCACGCGCTCCCACGGCAGCGCGTTGCGTTCGGGATGGCTCCACGAGAAATTGGCGTCGACCACCTTGCACTTCGGCACGAAGGGCGCGCTGTCGCGCTCGTCGAACGACAGGTCGCCCTCTTCCGAATCGAGCGTATAGCCGAAAATTTCCGGCGCCCATTTCAACTCGCCGATGTGTGCTTTCGCGTAGGGGTCGAGCAGCAGCTTGTTCGGATTGAAACGATGACCTTTTTCCGGTTCGTACGGGCCGTGCACGCGGTAGCCGTAGACCGCGCCCGGTTTCAGATTCGGCACGAACACGTGCCAGACCTCGTCGGTGTACTCGGGCAGCTCGATACGTTCGATTTCGTTCTGGCCGGACTCGTCGAACAGGCACAGTTCGACCCTGGTCGAGTGCGCCGAGAACAGCGCGAAGTTGACACCGCTTCCGTTCCATGTCGCGCCAAGCGGAAAAGGCGTGCCTTCAGAGATGCGCGTCGAGTAATTGGCCTGGGATGACATAGGGGTTCCTGTGGAAACAAGAGGCGCTTGCGCGCGTGTTCGGATGTAGGCGGTGGTTCAGTCGATGCAGGCAATTCCAGGCCGGTGGCACTCCTTCAAAACTCGCGGATTGCGCGGGTCGCCCGGCCTGGCGCCGGTTCCGGCGAGTATGCGTTGGCGCACCAAACAGCGGGCCCGCTGGATGAGCAAGTTCCAGACCTGGGGCGGTGCGGCGTGGACGATGACGAATCGGCGGCGTCACGTCCCACTTCGCGGCACACCCGCGGCACAGCTTTTGCAGCCAACAAAATGAAAGCCATCCGTGAAGGCCGCCGCACACATGCTGCCGGAGCGCGCCGAACACCACAGGGAGAACATTTATCATGCGCAAAATACAGATCAAGCCGCTTGTCGCCAGCGCAATGCTTTTTACGGCGCTCGCCTCTTCTTACGGTAATACATACGCCCAAGGCGCTCCTCAGGCGATTACCGAAAAACGCACGGATGTGGTTCAACTCGCGAGTGGCTATCGCGCGTCGAAGCTCAGCGGCGCCGACGTGTACAACCGGAGCAAGGACAACATCGGCACGCTGGACGATCTTATCGTCTCGCCGAGCGGCGATCGCGGCACCTACGCAATCCTTTCGGTGGGCGGCTTTCTGGGGATGGGCAAACACCTGGTCGCCGTTCCGTTCAACGACTTGCAGATAGAAAACCGGCGCGTAATGCTGCCCGAAGCCACGAAGAAGTCCCTTGAAGCGCTACCTGAATTCAAGTACGCGCCCGATTAAGTGACTGAAGTAATCGTGGACAGCCTGAAAAGCGTTGTTGACTGATACGGCGTGAGCGCCCAAAGGCGCCCACGATCTGCTGCAAACGGCCGGCAAACAATAAGCCCGTCCAACATAGTCAATAACCCTAACTAACTTGACTAATGCATTTCACCCGGTATTTCACCCGATAGTCATCACGGAATATAACGGGGATATAGCCGGCTATACGCGGTTACATCCGAAGCAAGCATTCTGCAAGCAGGAATGTGAAGAACGATGGTCAGTCCGGTGATTTCGCTGAATCCACGCCTCTGGACATGACGCACTTTTGCAGAGCTTTCTAGCCGTTTTATGACAATGGCTGCGGAATCATTTTCAACAACACGCAATGCGCAACGCATTGCGAACACGCGCAAAATGTCCGCCACCCTCACGGCGGTCCGACGACATGCAGCGCCGCTGCCGACTCAAGCACACGCAAGAGACGCTCCGGGGTCAACGGCTTGGCGCAATGCGCATCGAAGCCCGCCGCCCGCGCGCGTGCGCGGTCGTCCCTCGAAGCGAAAGCGGTACACGCAACCAGCAGCATCTGCGCAGTCGACGGATTAGCGCGCAGCCGACGCGCCAACTCGAGTCCATCCAGTCCCGGCATCTTGATGTCCAGCACCACTGCGAACGGCTGCCATTCGCAAGCCATGGCACAAACGGCGAACGGATCGTCGAGCGCACGGCAATCGAAGCCATCGGCAGTCAGCAGCATCTGCAATGCGTCCGCCGCTTCCCGATAGTCGTCCACCACCAGCACGCGACGATGCGAGACCATTGCATACTGAATTGGCCGCCACACCACGACGTCGTCGTTTTCATCCATCCTTTCATCGAACGTCACCATCTTCTCCTTGGCTTTTGCGTGTGCCGCCGCCGGGCACCCCGGGACGCGGGCGCAAGATTCGCTCCCACTCCGGGGGCAAAGCTCATCGCTCGCCACGCGATAGCTTCGAATGACGTCGCAGCGCTATCACAGCACCGCTGCATACGGCTTACGCCGCACCCACGGTTTGCGAAGCAAGCCGCCATCTACCCATCAATCCAGCCGATTCAATGCAAAATCGCACGATGCCCACGTGCATCGCTGATGCGAAAACGCACTTCTGCCGTGCACTTCGCCCTTGCCGCGTGCATCGCGTGAAGCGCTTGCTGCGGTCCGTCCGGCTGCGCGAATCGTTGCAGCGAAGACGAAAATTTGACGTGTGTTCACGGCGCAATCGGTAGCGTCGACACACTCACAGAATAAGCGAGGAAGCTTGCCGAAATAGCGTCAACGTTTTAGGGGTTTGCGCGCAGCGGGTTATCCCGCACGATCGTCGATGAAGCCCTTGAGCATTGCTAACGTATCGGCATCGTCGATCTGTTTATCGGTACGCCAACGCAGCATGCGTGGAAAACGCACTGCGACGCCCGACTTGTGGCGCGGACTTGGCTGAATCCCTTCAAAGCCGATTTCAAACACCTGTGTGGGCGTGACGCTACGCACGGGGCCGAACTTTTCAACGGTGGTTTTGCGCACGATCGCATCCACCTGACGCATCTCTTCATCGGTGAGACCGGAATAGGCCTTCGCAAATGGCACAAGCGTGCGCACGCCATTCGCTTCATCCCACACTGCAAACGTGAAGTCGGTATAGAGGCTCGCACGGCGGCCGTGACCACGTTGCGCGTAAACCAGCACGGCATCTACCGCATAAGGGTCGATCTTCCATTTCCACCACGTGCCCGAAGCCTTGGTGCGGCCCACGCCATACAACGATTCGCGCTGCTTCAGCATCAGTCCTTCCACGCCGCGCGCACGGCTCTCTTCGCGCAACGCCGCAAGCGCCTGCCAATCGGGCGCGCTAACCAGCGGCGACACGCGCAACAGATCGCGCGCCAACGTGCCGTCGACAGCCGCAGCCAACTCGTCGAGACGCGCGCGCCGTTCGACGAGCGGCGTCATGCGCAGATCCTGGCCTTGGGCTTCGAGCAGGTCGTAAGCAAGCAGCGCGGCGGGTGAATCGGCGAGCACTTTTTTCGTCAGCGTTTTACGAGCAATGCGCGGTTGCAGACGCGCGAACGGCAAAGGCGCAACGGCGCCCGGCTCCCACGCGAGAATCTCGCCATCGATCACATAGCCGTCGGGCAACGCGTCGCCCAATGCAGCCACTTCGGGAAAGCGGTCGGTGATCAGATCCTCGCCGCGCGACCACAACCACACACGGCCGCCGCGTTTGACGAGTTGCGCGCGAATGCCGTCCCACTTCCATTCGATCAACCACTGCGAGGGGTCGCCAAGCGTCGCCGGATCGCTCTGCAACGGATGCGCGAGAAAGAATGGATACGGTAAGCCGGGATCGCCGTCGCCCTGTTGTTCATGCGCATGCTCGCCCGTTTGAGCGCCTTCGCCCGTCACTTCAGGCGCGATCAAACGCAGATAGCGCGCCGCGTCCGGCTTCTGATGCGAATCGGTCCAGCCGACCATGCGTTGCGCAATCCGTTTATGATCGACGCCCGCCACTTCCGCCAACGCCCTGACCACCAGCTGACGCGCGACGCCGACCCGGAAGCCGCCGCCGATCAGTTTGGTCAGCAAAAAGCGGCCGCCCCAATCAAGCTCGTCCCAATAGCTGAGTAAACGCGTGCGCAATTCCTCGGGCGGCACGCCGCGCAAAGTCAGCACGCGCTGCTCGATCCATTGCGTGAGACCCAACTCCGACGTGCGCTGCGCGGGCGGCAAGATATGCGCGATGGTCTCAGCGAGATCGCCTACCGCGTGATACGACTCCTCGAACAGCCATGGCGGCAAGCCGGCACGCTCGCGGGCGATCTCGCTCAACAGACGCGTAGGCACCGATTGACGCGGCTTGCCGCCGGCGAGGAAGTACGACGCCCACGCGGCATCCTCCGGCTCGGCCGCGGCGAAATAGCTGGTGAGCGCTTCGAGTTTGTCGTGCGTGGACGTGGTTGCATCGAGCGCGGTATAGAGGGCGGCGAAGCGTTTCATGCGTGACTCGCCGCTGCCGGTTCGACGCCGCCCGCGGCATCGGCTTCGACGGTGTCGTCGCCATACTGCGTTTCAAATGCGCCTGCTTCGAGGCCCTGCTCGCGCAGCCATCGCACCATCGGCTCGACCGAACCGTGCGTGACGATCACACGCGCGGCGCCGGTAGCGTGTATCGCGCTTTGCAGACTCGGCCAGTCCGCGTGATCCGACAGCACGAAGCCGCGATCGACGCCGCGTCGGCGGCGCGCGCCACGCAGACGCATCCAGCCCGACGCGAAGGCATCGCTATAGTCGCCGAAGCGCCTGAGCCATGCGCTGCCCTGCGCGGAGGGCGGCGCCACGATCAACGCCTGCCTGAACGCCGCCTTGTCTTTAGCCGGGATTTCACCCACCAGGCCGACCGGCGGCAAGCGCACGCCGGCCTCGCGATACGCGCGATTGAGCGGCTCGACCGCGCCGTGACAGAAGATCGGGCCAATCGCCGCGTCGACGCTCGCCATCACGCGCTGCGCCTTGCCGAACGAATAGCAGAACAGCACGGACGCGCGCCCTTCGGCGGCATTGTGACGCCACCATGAGTCGATTCCTTCGAACACGACTTGCGGCGCGTCCCAGCGATAGATCGGCAAGCCGAAGGTCGATTCGGTAATGAAAGCATCGCAACGCAGCGGTTCGAACGGATCGCAGGTCGGGTCGGGGTCGAGCTTGTAATCGCCCGATGCCACCCACACACGTCCCGCGCGCTCGATGCGCACTTGCGATGAACCCAGCACATGTCCGGCCGGATGCAGCGATACGATCGTGGCGCCGATCGCGAGCCGCTCGCCATAAGCGAGCGTTTGCAACGTGATGCCGGGCAAACGCGACAGCAGCACGTTCGCGCCAGCACGCGCAGCGAGGTAGTGCCGGTGTCCGAAGCGCGCGTGATCGGAGTGCGCATGCGTGATCACCGCGCGCTCGACCGGACGCCACGGGTCGATATAGAAATCGCCCGCCGGGCAATACAGACCTTCCGGCCGCGCGACGACGAGATCCCGCGTGTCGTGTTCGTCCTGTTTGTCCGACCCGATGTTCAATTGACGTTCCGGCTGATCCATCGGGCAGTTCCTGAAGTCTGGCTCGGTGGTGAGAGGATGCCGATTCCGGCTCGCTATGCGTGAACGCGCGTGCCTCAACGGTGTCGATACATGGTGAATCATGTCGACATGCATCCACGCAAACAGCACCAAGCAAACAGCATTCCTGGCCAATACACGGCGCACCTGCTTCTTCGCATACCCGAGGCCACGCTTGGCTGCGTTCTTGCTTACGGTATATAAAGCAAGCAGGCATGTCGAGACTGGCTGCCAGCCGGCAGTCCCCGATACGCATCGCGAGACCCCATGCAAAGCCTCTTCGACCAGCACGCGTTGTATATCGCGAAGCATCCCGGCCCGTTCATCCTGCAAACGCTGAAGGCATTTCGTGCGAACCAGGGTTTGCTGCTCGCCGGCGCGGTCGCGTATTACGCTTTGCTGTCGATCGTACCGCTGCTGATCCTGATCGTGATCGTGCTGTCGCGGTTCCTGCCGCAACAGGTGTTGCTCGCCGCGCTCGCCCATCTGCTCCGATGGCTGGTGCCCGGCCAGTCGAATGCGCTGGTGCAGGAGCTGGCGAATTTTCTCGAACATCGCGCGGTGATCGGCTGGGTGCTGTTGCTGACCATGATCTTCTTCAGCTCGCTCGCGTTCACGGTGCTCGAAAACGCGATGTCGCTGATCTTCGTGCACCGCGTGGTGATCCGGCGGCGGCACTTCCTGCTATCGGCGCTGCTGCCCTATTGCTACATTCTTTTTCTCGGCGTCGGGCTGCTGATCGTCACGTGCGTGTCGAGCGCGCTCGAATCGATTGGAGCTGCGGGCGTCGACCTGTTCGGCCTGCATGTTTCGCTGGAAGGGCCTACGCGTGTGCTGCTGTATCTGCTGGGCCTCGCGGGGGAGATTTTCGTGTTGACATCGATCTATCTGGTCATGCCGGTCGGGCGCCCGTCGGTCAAACATGCGCTGTTCGGCGGCGTGGTGGCCGCCGTATTGTGGGAGATCACGCGCCATGTGCTGGTCTGGTACTTCGAGACACTATCGCAGGTCAGTGTGGTGTATGGATCACTGACGATGGCGATTGTGATCCTGCTCAGCCTCGAATGGCTGGCTACGCTGCTGCTGTTCGGCGCGCAGGTGATTTCGCAATACGAACGATTCGGCCAGGAGCCCATTCACGCGCCCCAGCCGGAAATCAAAACCGATTGACCTCGTGCAACGAGCGAAGCAACGACCAACGCCACCGACAACGCATAACGCGCACCGCTTGACGATCGCGTCACGCCCCTTCTGGCGACGAGACTGCGGTAACATTCCCCCGGACGTCGGCCCGCCGCATTCCGCGCATCGCTTCCGCAGACATCAGGACTCGACAATGAGCATTACCCAGCGCAACAGCATACGGATCTCCGGCAGCGGCAAACGGACCATGGTGTTCGCGCATGGCTTTGGCTGCGATCAGACCATGTGGCGCTACCTCGCGCCGTCGTTTCATCCCGGGTTCCGCACGGTGCTGTTCGATCACGTCGGCAGCGGCTCGTCGGACCTGTCCGCTTACGACACCGTCAAATACGACTCGCTGCAAGGCTACGCCGACGACCTCGTCGAAATCGTCCGCGCGGTGGCCGACGAGCCCGTCGTGTTCGTCGGCCATTCGGTCAGCGGCATGATCGGGCTGATCGCGAGTCTGAAGGCGCCGCATCTGTTCGCCGCCCAGGTGATGGTCGGCCCGTCACCCTGTTATGTGAACGACGGCGACTACACCGGCGGCTTCACGCGCGACGACATCGAAGATCTGCTGCGCACGCTCGAAAGCAATTATCTCGGCTGGTCGAGTACGATGGCGCCGGTCATCATGGGCGCGCCGACGCAGCGCGAACTCGGCATCGAACTGACCAACAGTTTTTGCCGCACCGATCCCGAGATCGCCGGGCAATTCGCGCGCGTCACGTTCCTTTCCGACCATCGCGCGATACTCCCGCGCAACACCACGCCCGCGCTGATCCTGCAAAGCAGCGACGACATCATCGCGCCGTGCGCGGTTGGCGAATACCTGCGGCGAACGATGCCACTCAGCACGCTGCATGTAATCGAGAACGTCGGCCATTGTCCGCACCTGAGTTCGCCCAGCGCCAGTTCGGCGGCAATCAACGCCTTTCTCGGACAGTTGAGCCTGTAACGCGATGTCCTCCACCGACCGCCCGCTGCCGTCAGCCGACGCGTTGTACGAGCACGCCGCGTGCGGCCTGCTCGTCACCGACGCCAACGGCCGCATCCAGCGCGTGAACGCGACCTTCTGCGGCTGGCTCGGCTACGGCGCGGCCGATTTGATGGGCGGCAAGCTTATCCAGGATCTGTTGAGCGCCGGCGGCAAGGTGTTCTATCAGACGCACTGGGCGCCGTTGCTGCAAATGCAGGGCTCGGTGGCCGAGGTGAAGCTGAACATGATCCACCGCGACGGCCACATGGTGCCGATGCTGCTCAACGCGGTGTGCCGCCGTCACGGCGACGCGAGCTACTTCGAAGTGGCGGTGCTGATCGTCGCCGACCGCCACAAGTACGAACAGGAACTACTGCTCGCGCGTCGCAACGCGGAAGCGTCGGTGGCCGCGCACAAGCTGGCGCAAAAAGCGTTGCAGGAAAGCCGCGACGTGCTGAGTCTCGCGATGCGCGGCGCGCGCATGGGTGCGTGGTCGTACGATCCGGCATCGGGCAAATTCTGGTGGAGCCGCGAACTGGAGGCGCTCGCCGGCTATGCGGAAGGTCGTTTCGCGCACACCGCAGGCGGCTTTTTCGAACTGATTCATCCGGGCGATCTGATCGGCCTGAACGAAGCGGTCGATCGCGCGGTGGCGAGCGGCGACGACTATGTCGCCGAATTCCGCTTCATGCATGCGAGCGGCGACTGGTGCTGGATGGAAGGCCGCGGCCGCGCCACCTACGACAGCAACGGCGAGCCGCTGACGGTCTACGGCCTCGGCCTCGACATCACCGAGCGCAAGGAAGCGCAGACGGTGCTGCTGCGCCAGGCGGCGATCTTCGAGCATTTGAGCGACGCGATCGTGATCACCGATCTGCGCGGCAACATCACCGACTTCAACGTCGGCGGCGAACGCATGCTGGGCTATCGCACGCGCGAGATTCTCGGCAAGCCGGTGTCGATCCTCCATCCGCCGGAAGACGCGCTGCGCATTCGCCGCGAAGCGCTCGCCGCGCTCGCCGCCGACGGCACGTGGCGCGGCGAGCTGACCTTCGTGCGGCGCGACGGCACGCGCGGCGTGTGCGATACCGTCGTCAAGCCGCTCGCGAACGCACGCGGCGACATCTACGGCGCGGTGTGCGTGAGCCGCGACACTACTGAACGACGGCGCGCCGAGCAGCAACTCAAGCGGCTGAATCTCGAACTCTCGAAAGCCGACCGGCGCAAGGACGAATTTCTCGCCACGCTCGCGCACGAACTGCGCAATCCGCTCGCGCCGATGCGCAACGTGCTCGAGATTCTGCGTCTGAAGGAATTCGCGGACGCGCAACTGAACTGGTCGCGCGACGTGTTCGACCGCCAACTGCAGCACATGACGCATCTGGTCGACGACCTGCTGGAAGTGTCGCGCATCACGCAGGGCAAGCTCGAGTTGCGCAAGCAGCGGCTCGAACTCGCGCGCGCGATGCAGTCGGCGATGGAAGCCGCGCGCCCCACCGTGCAGGCGTCGTCGCATCATCTGAGCGTGACGCTGCCGCGCGAGCCGCTTTATCTCGACGCCGATCCGACGCGCCTGTCGCAGATGATCCTGAACCTGCTGAACAACGCCGCCAAGTACACGCCGGCCGGCGGCAACATCTCGCTGGCGGCGGAGCGCGAAGGCAACGAGGCAGTGATCGTCGTGCGGGATTCCGGCATCGGCATTCCGCGCGAGCATCTGGGCAGTGTGTTCGAAATGTTCTCGCAACTCGCGCCGGCGCTGGACCGCTCGCAAGGCGGCCTCGGCATCGGCCTCGCGCTGGTGCGCGGGCTCGCGGAATTGCACGGCGGCTCGGTCGCGGCATTCAGCGGCGGGCCGGGCACGGGCAGCGAATTCATGATTCGCCTGCCGCTGTCGGCGACGACAGGCGAGCCCGCACACAGCGCGATGCCGGAACTGCCGCACGCGGCCGGCATGCGCATCGTGATCGTCGACGACAACGCCGACGCCGCCGACAGCCTCGCCATGGTGCTCGAACTCGAGGGCCACGAAGTGCGCACCGCCGGCGACGGCCTCGCCGGTCTCGCGCTGATCGGTGAATTCGCGCCGCAAGCGGTGATTCTCGACATCGGCTTGCCGCAATTGAACGGCTACGAAGTGGCGCGGCGCATCCGGCGCGCCCATCACGACACCGGCATTCTGCTGATCGCCGTCACCGGCTGGGGTCAGCAGCAGGACAAGCAGACCGCCGTCGACGCAGGCTTCGATCATCACTTCACCAAGCCGGTCGATCCTCGCGAGCTGCAACGGGTGTTGAGCCAGCAGCGGGTTTGACGGGGGACGTGGCTGCTAAAATGGCGCGATATTCGCCAGCCGTCATGTCATGTTCTACGACCTCGCCGCCGCATTGACCTCACGCTCCGCCGCAAGCTGCGCTCCGCTCTTCGCGCCGTGCACCGGCACGCTCACCCATGCTTGACGAAGCCCGCATCACCCGCAAGCTGGCCGCGCGAGGCATCGTGCCCGATGCGCGTCAGCGCGACGCGATCGTGGCGCTCGTCGCGCTCCTCGGCGCAAACGGATCGCGACACGCGAAGCCGGGCGCCGCATTCGCGCAACAAGGCGTCTATTGCTACGGATTGCCAGGACGCGGCAAGAGCCTCATCGTCGATACGGCGTTCGAGCTGGCGAACTGCCGCAAACGGCGTCTGCACTTCCACGAATTCCTGCGCGAGATGAACCGGCGCCTGGTCAGCGCGCCGCGTGGCGATGACCGGCTCGGCGCGGTATCGCGTGAATGGCTCGACGGAGTCGAGCTGCTGTGCTTCGACGAATTCCACGTGCACGATATCGCCGACGCATTTCTGATGGGCCGCTTTCTAGACACCGCGATCGGCCTCGGCACACGCATCGTGCTGACGTCGAACTACGCGCCGGACGGGCTGCTGGCGAACCCCGAGTTTCACGAGCGCTTCCTGCCGACCATCGAGCAGATCAAACGCCGCTTCACCGTGATTCATTTCGACGGCGCGCGCGACTACCGTTTTGGCGGCGAACTGGCCGAGGTGCAGCGTTTCTTTGCGCCGCTCGACACGTCGAGCCGCGACGCGCTGCGGCACATTTTCACGCGCCATGAAGGCAGCGGGACCGTCGAGCCGCTCACGCTGAGCGCGGCAGGCAGGCCACTCGCGGCGCGTGCGGCGGGCTCGGCCCTGCTGTGGGCGGACTTCGAAAGCCTCTGCGTCGCGAGCCGCTCACATCTCGACTACCTCGATCTCGCCGAACAATGGCACGGCCTGATTCTCGACAATCTGCACACCGCGCGGCTCACGCACGCGCATACGCTGCAGCGCCTCGTGTGGCTGATCGACATCTTCTACGACCGCAAGCGCGCGCTCTTCATCGCGTCCGATCAACCGCTGGATACGGCCTTGATCGGCCTCGAAGGTGCGCATGACCTGTCGAGAACGTTGAGCCGGCTGGCTGAAATGCAGTCGCGCGCATATCGCAGCACGCTCGAAGATCACGGCCACGCCGTGGAAAAACGCACGGTCGGGTCGTGATTGCCCTTCGTCACACTTCACGCATGCGTCCGCGACGCGTAGCACCGCGCGCGCTCGTGCAAATCTTGCAATGCAGCGGCAAATCCTGCGCGACGACTCACTCGCCGACTGAAAGCGCAAACCGCCTGCTAATCGGCTGAAACGGACCAATCGGATGGCATGCGGGCTGCGCGGGAATGCGACCTGCTACCGCCGTTGCGGGCCCATTCTTCAGCGGATTGCCGTCCGCGTTTTCCGTTGCCATGATCAGAACAGCTTCCGTCGCCGCCGCATTGTGGGCCGCGTGCCTCACCTGCGCCTGCGTGCATGTCGGACCGTCCCGCCTCAAGGCCGACCAGGTCGACTACGCGCGCGCCCTCGGCGATGCGAAGAAACGCGCGATACTCGCCGCCGTGATCGGCCTGCGCTACGGCGACGCGCCCGCGTTTCTGACCGTCAGCAGCATCATCGCCGCGTACACCTTCGACACGACCGGCGGCGCCACCCTCAATGCCGGCTCGGGCAGCATGCCGAACTACGCGCTCGCGACCGGCAGCGTGTCCTATTCGAACCACCCGACCTTCACCTTCACGCCGACCACCGGCGAGGCGTTCGCGTCCGCGTATATCCGGCCGCTCGCGCCGTCGCTGGTGATGCCGCTTGCCGAAGGCGGCATTCCGATCGACCTGCTGCTGCGCATCACCGCGCAGTCGGTGGGCGGTTTGCAGAACGGCAATGCGCTCGGCGGCGAGAACAGCGCGGGCGCGCCCGGCTTCTTCGAATTGCTGCGCGCATTGCGGCGTCTGCAACTGGCCGGCGAGCTGAACGTCGAGTCGCGCGAGGCGCAAGGCAAGGACGGCAAGAGTAGCCCGATGGGCGTCTTTCTGGTGATGGGCGCGACCACCAGCGGCGAGTCGCCGAAAACGGCAGCCGACGTGGCGCGTGTGCGCAAGCTGCTGCATCTGTCGTCGAATACGCGGACCTACGAGCTGGTGTATGGGCCTTCGTCGACATCGCGCAAGGGCGACAAGATTCCGCTGGTGACGCGCTCGGTGCTCGGCATATTGACCGACCTCGGCGCGCAGGTGCAAGTGCCGGTCGAGCGGATCGGCGACGGGTCGACCACGCCCACCGTGGGTCTGATCGGCGGCGAGACGCGGCCGACGATCATCATTCATTCCGGCCAGCGGGCGCCCGATAATGCGTATGTATCGATTGCTTATGGTCCGTCGATGTATTGGGTCGAGCGCAACGACTTCGACTCGAAATACGCGTTCACGGTCGTGCAGAATGTGATGGCGCTGGCCGAGGCCGATACGAGCAGCAAGGCGCCGGTGGTGACGATTCCGGCGAACTGAGGCTGAGCGTCGGCGGCAATCAGGCGCTCGGGCAAATGGACAATCCGGCAACCGGCGGCTTGAATGCCGCCGGTTGTTTCATCGCACTCGTCAAGCCATCAGGCGCCGCGTTTCGACTGCACCCGCGCGATCTGCTGCTTCGCCGCTTCGTACACATGCTCGGGCGTGAAGCCGAATTTCTTCTTCAGATCGGCCAGCGGCGCGGATGCCCCAAACGTATGCATCACCACCTGCGCGCCGAGCCGGCCCACATAGCGGTCCCAGCCGAGCGTCGCGGCCTGCTCGACGGCGACCCGCGCATCCACGTCCGCGGGCAACACCGAGTCCTGGTACGCGTCGTCCTGGCGCTCGAACACATCCCACGACGGCATCGACACCACGCGCGCCGCAATGCCCTCGCCCTTGAGCTTCTCGTAGACGTCCACGCAGATGGACAGCTCGCTGCCCGTCGCCATCAGGATCACCTGCGGCTTCTCTCCGGCCGGTGCATCGGCGAGCACATAGGCACCCTTCTGCACGCCGCTCGCGGCGGCATAGCGGCTGCGGTCGAGTGTCGGCAACGCCTGGCGTGACAGGACGATGCACGACGGCCGCCGCGGGTCGGCCAGTGCCACACGCCATGCCTCGGCCACTTCGTTCGCGTCGCCCGGACGCAGCACGGTCAGCCCCGGCACGCCGCGCAGCGATGCCAGTTGCTCGATCGGCTGATGAGTCGGACCGTCTTCGCCGACGCCGATCGAATCGTGCGTGAACACCCAGATGGACGGCACTTCCATGATCGCCGACAGGCGGATAGGCGGCTTCATGTAGTCGCTGAAGATCAGGAAAGTCGAGCCGTACGGCCGCAGATTCGACAACGCGAGCCCGTTGACCACCGCGCCCATCCCATGTTCGCGAATGCCGAAATGCAGATTGCGGCCCGCGTAGTTGTCGGCTTCGAAGCTGCCCGCGCCTTCGAACTTCAGATTGGTCTTGGTGGACGGCGAGAGATCCGCCGCGCCGCCGATCATCCATGGCACGCGCGCGGCGATCGCGTTGAGCACCTTGCCCGACGAATCGCGTGACGCGACACCTTTCGGGTCCGCGTCGAAAGTGGGAATGCCACTGTCCCAGCCAGCCGGCAATTCATGCGCTTCCATCTGCGCGAATTCACGCGCGAGGTCCGGGTACTGTTTGGTGTACGCGTCGAAACGCGCTTGCCAGTCGACACGCGCCGCCTTGCCGCGCGCCCCGATGCCCGCCGCGAAACGTTCGTGCACGCCGTCCGGCACATAGAAGAATTTGTCCTCGGGCCAGCCGTAGGCCTTCTTGGCGAGCGCCACTTCCTCGACGCCGAGCGCTTCGCCGTGCGCCGACGACGTGTCCTGCTTGTGCGGCGCGCCCCAGCCGATGATGCTATGGACCACGATCAGCGTCGGCCTGTCCTTGACGCCTTTCGCTTCCACGAGGGCCGCTTCGAACGCCGCGGCGTCGTTCGCGTCGTCCACGTGCAGCGTGTGCCAGTTGTAGCCGCGAAAACGGCTTTCCACGTCGTCGCTGTACGCGAGGTCGGTGTGGCCTTCAATCGTCACGCGGTTGCTGTCGTAGATCCAGATCAGGTTCGACAGCTTCAGATGACCGGCCAGCGACGCCGCTTCGTGCGAGATGCCTTCCATCATGTCGCCGTCGCCGCACAACGCGTAGACGCGGTAATCGAACAGCGGCGCGTCCGGCTGGTTGAAACGGCTCTCATACCAGCGCGCGGCCATCGCCATGCCGACGCTGTTGCCGAGCCCCTGGCCGAGCGGGCCGGTGGTGGTTTCGACGCCGGACGTCAGCCGGTACTCGGGGTGGCCCGGTGTGTTGCTCTCGATCTGTCGGAAATGTTCGATGTCGTCGAGCGACACGGCGGGCGAGCCGGTCGGCTTGCCGTCGTGATCGACGGCCTTGACGTTGGCCAGATGCAGCAGCGAATACAGCAGCATCGATGCATGCCCGACCGACAGCACGAAGCGGTCGCGGTTCGGCCACAGCGGCTCGTCGGGGTCATAGCGCAAATGGTTTTGCCACAGATGATAGGCGACCGGGGCCAGTGCCATCGGCGTGCCGGGGTGCCCGGAATTGGCCTTCTGCACAGCGTCCATCGACAGCGTGCGAATCGTATTGATGCACAACTGGTCGAGGGCGGGATCGTTTTGCATGGAGCGCTCCTTGATCGGCGATTGGGAAGATGACCGGCACGCACTCTTGACGCTCTGAGCGAACGCGACGGCGGACCGTGTTGGCGTGGAACAACGCATCGGGAACCGCAGCAAGACTCACCGATGATGCGCCGATGCGCGAAACTCTGCACGGTACGTTGCGTACGGGGGCCCGGCAACGGCTGGAACGGCGAATGAACTTTCAGAGTGCTTGTGATGGGGAGTCGTTTTTACGGGCGTGGTCGGCGCGTGGCCTCGCGTCATATCGAGGTCGACTCAAGGTCATACCCAAGGTCATGTCGAAGCACGCAGCAAAACCGCCTCAAGCCGCATGCAACCAGTATTCGACGAGCGGCCCATGCTTGCCGTCAATCGGGTCCAGCGCCGGGAACGGCAGCGCGTTCATCGCCTGCAACTCCTGCGGCGACAGCGCTTCGCGGCGAATGTCCCATTGCTGCCCCTCCGGATATCCGGCTACCACCTGAAATTGCCGCTCGAACGATTGCAGACAGTGGCCGGTGCCGGCGGGCAGCAACAGCGCGTCGCCGGCCGATATCGTCAGCACTTTGCCGCCCGGGCCGCCGACGATCACCTGCGCAGAGCCACCCGAGACGCCGAGCACTTCGTGCGCGGTCGCGTGGAAGTGGTGGTAGTCGAAAATGCCGTTGCGCCACTGCGCCGGCCAGGCGTTGCGCTCGAACAGGATTTCGAACGCAACTGCCAGATCGTCGCTCTCAGGCATCAATGCGCGCCGGTAAATCAACACTGGCAACTTGCGGTTGTTCGGCACCCAGTCGTGCGGTTCCAGCATCAATGCTTCGTACTCGGTTTTGGCCGCGTCGAATCCGTGTTTCGTATCGTTGAACATGATTGGCTCCTGTGCGTTCTGAGGCTCGCGGGAAGTGCGACGAGGCGGAAGCGAGTCGAGGACGAAGGCGGGCGGCGAGGCGCGCGGCAGATTCATCGCTGCAAAGACAGCCCGATCCTTGCAAGTCCCGTAGTCGTTGCGAAATACATGGGGCGCTGCAGGCCACCTGCGCAAAAAATTCGTGCAACCGAAGTAGTGCTTGCATAAAGCGGTAGTGCTCGCATAAAGCGCGCCTGGGCAGGAGCGAACGCGACACCAGCGACATCGCCGAGAGGCCAGCGCTGACCAACTCGTTGAAGACGATGCGCGGCCTGGTGTGTCGGGCAACGCGCAGCTAACCCAAAGCCGCACTCCCCGTGCTACACTCGGCCGCCATCCGCGCGTCTCCCTCACCTTGCGTCACGCCTTCCAGGCTCCTGCAGGCGCGCTCTGCACTCAACCGCCGCCAATCCCTTGCAGCACCTTGCCCGTGCCGCCGCACACCATGCAACGCGCACCCTCCACCTTGCCTGTGCCGTGGCACGCCGCGCAAAGATCCTCGCCGACGCCCGGCGCGTCTGGTAGCGCTTCGTCGCCGGAATTCATTGCTTCGTTATCCTGTTGCATATGGCTCTCCATTCGGTTTTGCTCGCGCTCCTCAGCGCGACCACGTCGTCAACCCTTGCGTTGCGATTCGCGTCCGCCACCGCCCGGCGGCTCGGCGTGCGCGCCGGTGCCGAGCGGCACTTCGGCTGTCTGCGCCGGCCGCTCTTCCGAGCGCGGCGGATTGGTTTGCGCGTCCACGCCGGTCTGCTCCACCGGCTCGATGCCCAGCGGGCTCGGCTCGACGTAATGCCTTCCGCTCGGCTTGTTGCGCGCCCTCGTTTCCGGCGAGATGTCAGGCTTGTCGCCGTTTTTAGCGCGTTCGGTGTCCTGCATGGCGCCCTCCTTCGAATAAGCACTCCTTCGATGCAGCAACATCCGGTCCATCTCCACAACAATCACTGGTTCGATCGGCTGACTGACGCCACCGGCGCCGGCGCGCCCGTGGCGCGCTGGGCACGGCCGTTGCGGCGTCGGTACTGGAGCTCTGGCCCACGTTTTGTAAAAAGGAGAGCGTCATGACGATCACGACGATTCGGGTATCGGACACTGAAGTCCAGGTCGAACGAACCCTGTACAAGTTCGCGCAAACGAAAGATGCCGATGCATTCCAGCGCTGCCTCGCGGACGAATCGATCGACAGCTGCTATCGCACGCACCCGCCGATGTCAGCGCAGCCGACGATGCCCGGCCAGCATCCTGACGATCCTGGCCGCGGCAGCACGATCTCGCCGCCCCTCGGCGACATGCCCTGAGCAGCCATACCCAGCCGATACGTTGTCGTGCGGCGTGTCCCCGCCGCGCATCGGTCTTGCGCTGTCGCTCATCTCCGTCACTTTTCGGGCGCCGCGCGATCCGCAGCGACGATCTCGCGGCCATAGTCGATCGCGGCCCGCCGTGCCTCGTCAGCGGTCGCATAGGGTCCGATCTCCGGTGCGCCGTCGAACGGAAACAGGATTTTCCTGTCCGCTTTTCTGACAACCTTCAGTCCACCTATGTAACGGCCGTCACCTGTTCCGTGATAGCTGGCGTAAATCTCGAAGTCATCGTCAGCCACGTCGGCCTTATGTCGCGCCATGTGTGCTCCCTCGTTCCTGCACGGTCAGTGCATGATGTGTCGTGTGCGATGGCATTGCCGCAGCGGCGTTGCGCGTGCCGGCTTCGAGCAATAGCCGTTCCACGCGACTCCGGCCCGCTTTTAGCGGCTAATCACGCGGCCACCCACGCAGCTTTGCGCCGGCGCGACGATTAGAGGCACGGGGGTTGCATTCATTTGAAGAGAACGAAATCCACATACGGAGACAGCGATGAATTTATCGACTACCTTGCCTCATCCCGTCGGCCCGTGTCGCATGTCCCGTTGGCGCATGCATACGCCAATGCCGCCCGAGGTCGACCCTGACGCACCGTTGCCCGACGTCGACCCCGATCCGCAACCGGACGACGATGAGCCCGAGAACCCGTCGCGCGCTCCCGAAGGCGATCCACCCGCCAAGCCGCCGCCGGTGTACATCCGGTGTCCGCCATGAGGCACCACGGGCTGCGAGCACCCGTCTCGATGAGCATTGAAAGCGCAATTTAATACACAGGTCCGCTAATTGCGGACCCTCCAGTGCGAGCCGGCGCGCGACCGGCCAAGCCGCAAGGAGCCAACCATGAGCACTGACCGCTCGACCGCCGACGTCGCCCTGCCGGACCCGTCGGCCACCGCGCCGCTCGAGCTATACCGCCATCCCGCGGGCGGTTGGGGATCGCTGAAGGCCGTGGCGACGATCCTCGTGCAAGAACACGTCGCGCTGAACGGCAGCCGCATCCTGTCGCAACAGAACAAGCCCGAGGGCTTTGCATGCGTGAGTTGCTCATGGGCGAAACCGGCGGACCCGCATCTGTTCGAGTTCTGCGAAAACGGCGCGAAAGCGACCGCGTGGGAAGTCACCAACAAGCGTATCGACGCGAATTTCTTCGCCGCGCACACGCTCGCCGAGTTGCGCACGTGGAGCGGCTTCGAACTCGAATCGCAAGGACGCCTGAGCGCGCCGATGCGCTGGGATCCCGCCACCGACCGCTACGTGCAAACCACCTGGGAACACGCGTTCGCCGAAATCGCGCTTGAACTGCAGGCGCTCGATCCGAACGAGGCGGTGTTCTACGCATCGGGCCGCGCGTCGCTGGAATCGTCGTACCTGTATGCGCTGCTCGCTCGCATGTACGGGACCAACAACCTGCCCGACAGTTCGAACATGTGTCACGAGAGCACGTCGGTCGCGTTGCCGAAGACGATCGGTGTGCCGGTCGGCACCGTGCAACTCGAGGACTTCGAACACGCCGACTGCCTGCTGTTCTTCGGCCACAACACCGGCACGAACGCGCCGCGCATGCTGCATCAGTTGCAGGACGCACGCAAACGCGGCGTGGGGATCATCACGTTCAATCCGCTCAGGGAGCCCGGACTTGTCCATTTTGCGAACCCCCAATCGCCGCGCGACATGCTCACGCCCGCCGAGACGCAGATCAGCACGCAATACCATCAGTTGAAGATAGGCGGCGACGCGGCGGCGATCAGCGGGATTTGCAAGCTGCTGATCGAATGGGACGACGACGCGCAGCGCACCGGCTCGCCGCGCGTGCTCGACGCAGCGTTCATCGCCGAACATACACAGGGCTTCGGCGCGTTCGCTGCCGCGATGCGCGCGACCTCGTGGGATGAGATCGAACGGCGTTCGCAACTCACGCGCGCCGCGCTCGAAGATGCTGCACGGGTGTATGCGAACGCGAAGGCCGCGATAGTGCTGTACGGCATGGGCATCACGCAGCATCGCAACGGCGTGCAGAACGTGCAGATGCTGTCGAACCTGCTACTTCTGCGCGGCAATATCGGACGGCCCGGCGCGGGTATCTGCCCGATTCGCGGCCACTCGAACGTGCAGGGACAGCGCACGGTCGGCATCACCGAGAAGCCCGAGCTTGCGCCGCTCGACAAGCTCAAGCAACTCTACGGGTTCGAGCCGCCGCGCGAGAAAGGTATGAGCACGGTCGAGGCATGCCAGGGCGTGCTCGACGGAAAAGTGAAGGCGTTCATCGGTCTCGGCGGCAACTTTCAGGTGGCCATCCCGGACCATCATGTGATGGACCCCGCGTGGCGAAAGCTCCGGCTCACCGTGTAAGTCGCGACCAAACTCAACCGCAGCCACTTGTTGCACGGCGAAGTCGCGTACCTGTTGCCGTGTCTCGGACGCATTGAAATCGATCGCCAGGCGAGCGGCGAGCAATGGGTCAGCGTCGAGGACAGCACGGCCTGCGTGCATGGCTCACACGGACTCGCGGAGCCGGCCGGCGACATGCTGCTGTCGGAACCGGCGATCGTCGCGGGCATCGCGAAGGCACTGCTGCCGCGCACTCCGAATGTCGACTGGGACGCGTGGGTCGGCGACTACGCGCTGGTGCGCGACGCGATCGAACGCACTTATCCAGACCAGTTCGAACACTTCAACCAGCGCTTCAGGCAGCCAGGGGGTTTTCACCGGCCGCTTGCGGCGTGCGAGCGCAAATGGAAGACCAAAAATGGCAAGGCGAATTTCATCGCGCCCGCCACGCTCGATGAAGACCCCGACATGCCACCCATCGGCGCGGACATGCTGAGTCTGATGACCACGCGCGGCGACAGCCAGTTCAACACCACGGTCTACGCCCTGGACGACCGCTTTCGCGGCGTGCACGGCACACGCGACGTGCTGCTGCTGCATGCGGACGACATGACGCGCCTCGGCTTCGCGGAAGGCGACGCGGTGTGCGTGTCGACGGTTTCAGACGACGGCGTGACGCGCGAGATAGACGGCCTGCGGGTTCACGCATTCGATATTCCGCGCGGCTGCGTGATGGGCTACTACCCCGAATGCAACCGCTTGATCCCGCTGTCGCATCACGCGAAGGAGAGCCTGGTGCCGGCGTCGAAGTCGATACCAGTGCGGCTGCGCAAATCGACGAGAGCCGACGGGCAGGTCGCGGCTTGATTAGTTGAAACGTGCACTCCAAAAAAAAGCGCGCCGGCTCACAGCGGCGCGTCCTACCTCCAACGTACATTTAACGCATCAAACTTCAACCGCACAAACGCCTGCTTCAATCTCGCGTACACCATCTTCAACGCGAGCGCCTGCTGGGCCGCGTCGGGACGCCGCAATCGATGTGCTCGTGCCGAGGCGGCTTGCCTCGCACCACTGCCAAGGCCGCGCGCACAAGTCGCGTATCGATTCATGTGGAAGATCGAAAGCTGCAGAAGATAAGATAGTCGGTCATTCGGCCTCAGCCAAATCGAAATGCATTCCGTTGATCGACCCTTCATCTTCTTGCCATGAACACACCCGCACTGACCGAAGACGAAAATGACGACGCAAACCTGGGCCTCTATCAGCGCGCGACACAAACCGGCGCGGAATGGTGGCGCGTCAGCGTGGCCGACCGGCCCGAGACCTATCGCCTCGAACATGGCGTCGACGACGCCGACGGCGCGGGCGCGGTCGATATCGATCTGGTGGTCGACGCGGAAAACCTGCGCGCGAAGCTGAAGAAATGGCGCCGCGAAGGCTTCGCGATCGACGCCGGCGACACGGCGAGCGCACCCAGTGCGCTTGAACGCAAAGCCTTCATGCCGGAATTGCAGCGGGTCGCCGCGCTGGGCGCGGCGCCCCCGCGCCCGCCGTATTAAGACGCAG